>NZ_NHPG01000135.1:79611-79877 GCF_002252965.1 Halorubrum sp. Ea1 | reverse complement strand
ATGCCTGCCAGCGTCCCCGCGGCAAAAACAACACTGGGACGCCGTACACGGCCGAGGATAGGGGTAACGGCCAGTTGGCATGGCCAGCAGTCCACCAGTCCGACACTGTGGGACTACCCGTGCCCGAAAGGACTGGGAGTCCGGTAATTAGACTGCGAACCTGAAACTCCCACCGCTCGGGATTCCTCCGCGTTTACGCGGAGGAGGATGTCAAGCCCTCCCCGATCGCCCCCCTCTCCCGAGCCGTCGGTTCGCTTTTCGACCGC
>NZ_NHPG01000135.1:0-79429 GCF_002252965.1 Halorubrum sp. Ea1 | reverse complement strand
TCACCGTCTCGACGGTCGGCGGGATCGCCGCGCTCGGCGCGGCGTTCGACGCGACGATCGACCGGGAGGTCACCGTCGACAACCCAGACCGACCGCCGGAGGCGACCTGTGAGGCGTTCGGCGACGACGACTCGCTCGTCGGCGAGCGGTGCGACCGCCCGAAACGGGTCGACGTCGACGTCGGGGAGGAACTCCGGAGCGCGACCGGCGACTACGTCGCGTACGGCCTGTTCGGTGTGCCGATCTGGTGGGGGATCTTCGCGCTCGTCCTCCACGGCGGCGCGCGCCTCGCCGGCGGGAGCGGCTCCGTGGGCGACTCGTTCGTGATCGCGGCGTGGGCGATCCTCCCGGAAATCGTCCGACTCGGAGCCGGTGTCGCGGCGGTCTGGTACGCGCTCTCGACGGCGGCGGTCGACGGCGCCACGATCGAGGCGATAGCGAACGAGATCGTCGCCGCGATCGGGGCGATGCAGGCGCCCCTGCTCGCCGCTTCGGCGGTCGTGATCGCGGTCCAGTGGGTGATCGTCGTCGGGGGGTTGGAAGCGGCCCACGACCTCGACCGCGGGACTGCGGGTGCGGTCGCCGGTGCGTTCGCCGTGCTCGCGTTCCTTCTCGCGGCGGTGTGAGGGCCTGCCTCACCCTCGCGGCGCCGCACCTTCGCGGCGCCGCACGCGTCCCGCGATCCCCGCGCACCGTGACCTCCGTGACCCCCCCGCACCGCGAGCCGCCGCATTCGGGAGTTTTTAAGCCGAGCGGGCTCCGTCTCCCGACATGATCCTGTCGGACGCGGACATCCTCGACCGGCTCGCGGCGGGGGACCTCGTGGTCGAGCCGCTCGGCGACGTCGACCAGCAGGTCCAGCCCGCGAGCGTCGACCTACGGCTCGGCGAGCGATTCCTGGAGTTCCAGCGCACCAACATCCCCTGCATCCACCCGACCGAGGCCGACGAGGTCGGCGAGTACGTCACTGAGACCACCGTCGACGAGGGCGACGAGTTCATCCTCCACCCCGGGGACTTCGTGCTCGGCACGACGACCGAGCGCGTCGAGATCCCGGACGACCTCGTCGCGCACGTCGAGGGGCGCTCGTCGCTCGGGCGGCTCGCGATCGTCGTCCACGCCTCGTTGCCGCACGACGAAACGGTGTTCCTGTGGACGCCGGACGAGGGGTTCGGATTCTACGAGATCGGCGATATCGTCGAAAACGAACGACCGGCGAGAGCGGTCGCATTTGACCCGAAGAGCTTGAGAGTGAGCACACACCGAGTGACGGATTATATTACGAATCCGACAAAAAAGATCTACCGTGTCACCCTCGAGTCCGGGCGAGAAGTGTTAGTGACGAAAGATCACAATCTGTTCACCCTCAACGCGGACGGCGGTGTTACGCGAATAGCCAGCGAGGATGCTGAAGGGTCCCACGTGATGGTTCCGGGAGTTCTTCCCGCGTCTCCGACGGAGGAATCCTCCCTCGATCTGCTCTCGCTGTTAGAAGGGGACGACGAAGTGATTGCGTACGCGTCGGACGGGATAGGGGACGTTGTCTGGACCGACGACGTGGCGGAGCCGTCACGGCGTCATTACGACTCGCGAAATGCGGCACCGCTATCGTGTGTCTCCAGTGCGACCGCTCCCGAAGAAGCGGACATCGCGTTCAAGCAGAGCGATTACCGACTGTCCCGCAACCTGGAATTGACCCCGGAGTTCGGTTGGGTACTCGGATTTTACATCGCCGAGGGTTCCGCTCGGCGGAAGCAGGTCCAGTTCGGAAACAAGGACGACGCGTTTCTCGACCGGGTCGAAGAATGGTTCGAGGGACACGACGCAAGCGTTCACCGACGAGAGGGTGAGAACGGCGTCGAGCGACTCACGGTATGTTCGGCGCTGTGGTCGAAGGTCATCCGTGAACTCGCCGGGTCTGGAAGCGAGAAGGATATTCCGGACCGAGCGTGGAACTGGCCGACTGCGGTACTTCGCGGACTACACGAGGGACTCCTCGACGGCGATGGTTGCCGCCGAGAGTCGAGGGATACGCTGTACACGTCGAACGGCTCGCTCGCCGACGGTGCGATGTATCTGGCCGCTCGGCTCGGACTGCACAGTTCCACTTACGCCAGAGAGCGCGAGACTTACATCCCCATGAGCGACGTCACGACAAGCGGGACCGAACACGCCGTCGATACCGCGACTGATCCGCACAAACGCGGTCAGTACGTTCCGGTTCCGAGCGAGCTGCTACACGAATTGCGGAAAGAGACCGGATTGACGATGAGCGAGGCCGCCGATGCGATGGGATATTCGTCGAAATCGAGCGTCTCAAACGTCGAAAACAACGAATACGACACCGTCAAACGTGAGACGCTCCAGCGGTTCCGGGAGGTGTATACCGATAACGGTGCGAATACGCGGCGTCTCGATCAGATCCTCCGTGAAGAAGTTCGATTCGAGGAAGTCGTCGAAGTCGAAGCGACGGACCGTGTCGAACCCACGTATGACCTGGAAGTTCAGCCGAACGGCAGAACGATAGAGAATTTCCTCGGCGGGAAAGGAGGTGTGTTCCTGTCGAACACCGCCGGCCTGTGCGACCCCGGTTATAAGGGGCAGATCACGCTCGAACTCTCGAACCTCGGCACCGCGCCCGTCGCGCTCTCGCCGGGGATGCGCGTCTCCCAGCTCACGTTCACCGAGCTGAAGTCGCCCGCCGACCGCCCGTACGGCGCGGAGCGCGGGTCGAAGTACCAGGACCAGGACGGCCCGCAGGCCTCCCGGATCGGCGACGACCCGGAGTTCGAGGGCGACGGGAGCGCAGCGGGGACCTCGACGAGCGCCGCCGAGGGCGACGACGGGGCGAGGGGGGACCGCTCATGAAGTTCATCGAGGAGGTCGTCGTCGACGAGTTCCTCCCGACGGTCCGCTCGATGCTGGCGGAGGACCTCCGCGACCGCGGCTTCACGCAGCGGGAGGTCGCCGACGCCTTGGGGATCTCCCAGTCCGCGGTCTCGAAGTACGCCCACGGCGAAGTGGCCCGCAACAACCGGATCGTCGCCGACGATCGGGTCCGCGATCTGGTCGATCGAATCGGCGAGGGGCTCGCCGACGGCGACCTGAGCCCCGTCGGCGCGCTCGTCGAAATCGAGGTGCTGATCCGGCGTCTGGAGGAGGGCGACCTCCTCGCGGACCTCCACGAGGAGGCGATGCCGGCGCTCGCCGACGCCGAGGTGGAGTTCTCGGTCCACGACCCGGACAGCGGGCTCCGCGAGCGCGAGCGGGTCCTCGGGTCGGTGCGGCGCGGGCTCCGCACCCTGACGAACGCCTCCGGCTTCGCCGCGCTCATTCCGAACGTCGGCGCCAACGTCGCCGAGTGCCTCGACGACGCCCGGACGATCGACGACGTCGCCGCGGTCCCCGGCCGCCTCGTCGACGTGAAGGGGCAGGCGATGGTCCCCGGCGAACCCGAGTTCGGCGTCAGCGAGCACGTCGCGACGGTCCTGCTCGCCGCCCGCGAGGCGGGGTCGACCGCCCGCGGCGCCGTGAACGTCCGGTACGACCCCGACACCGTCGCGGCGCTCGCCGCGTCGCACCCGACCGTCGAGTTCGACGCCGAACGCGAGACCAGCGAGGCGGTCGCCGGCGCGGTCGCCGCGGCCGACCTCCCGGCTGGCGACGACGCGGCGACGCTCGTCCTCTACCAGACCGGCGCGGTCGGCGTCGAGCCGATCGTGTACGTGATCGCCCCGACCGCGTCGGAGGCGGCCGCGGTCGTCCGCGGGATCGTGTAGTGGCGGGGCGGACCGACGCGGCCCGCTCTCACCGTGATCCGTGGCTGACATTCATTACCGCGCCCGTCCAACGTCAGGTATGACCGATCCCGACGCGGTTCGGATGGCGGACGACGAGCGCGACGAGTTCCTCGGGCGGTCGGGAACGGGAGTCCTCTCCCTGTCGACGGCCGCCGGCGATCCCCCGCACTCGGTCCCGGTGTCGTACGGATACGACCCCGTCGAGGAGGTGTTTTACTTCCGGCTCGCCGTCGGGGAAGAGAGCGGAAAGGCGAATCCGACCGACCGCGGAACCACGTTCGTCACCTACGGCGAGCGCGACGATCGGTGGAAGAGCGTGGTGGCGAGCGGTCGGCTGGTGTCGACCACCGACGAGTCGATCTCCACGGAGTCGCTCGCCGGGCTCGGACGGACGGACCAGATACCGATCGTCGACGTCTTCGGCGAGCCGGCGAGCCGGGTGGAGTTCGAGTTCTACCGGCTCGACCCGGACCGGCTCACCGCTCGCGCCGAACGGTCGATGGAACCCTGAGGGGCGTCCCCTCGGAACCGTCGCCGTGCCCGCGTGCGGAAGCCGTCTGAGCGATCGGCCGCGGCTTCCCCCCCGACCGAGCGACCCGCCTCGATTCCACCCGAAAATCAGCGGGCTTTAGGCCCGTATCCACGACAACTCGATACACCCACAACATGAGCCACGACGACTTCCCCACCGACGACCCGGCGGTGGTGACCTGTGGACTGCCGTACGCCAACGGCGACCTCCACATCGGCCACCTGCGCACCTACGTCGGCGGCGACGTGTACAGCCGCGCGCTCGAACGACTCGGCCAGGAGACCGCGTTCGTCTCCGGCTCGGACATGCACGGGACGCCCGTCGCGGTCAACGCCGAACAGGAGGGCGTCTCTCCCGAGGCGTTCGCGCTCGACTGGCACGACCGGTACGCCGCGACGTTCCCGAAGTTCAACGTCGAGTTCGACAACTACGGCCACACTCACGACGAGACGAACACCGCGGTCACCCAGGAGCTCGTCCGCGACCTGGAGGACGCCGGTCACGTCTACGAGAAGGAGATCATGGTCGCGTACGACCCCGTCGACGACCAGTACCTCCCCGACCGCTACGTCGAGGGGACCTGCCCGTACTGCGGCGCGCACGCCCGCGGCGACGAGTGCGACGAAGGGTGCCAGCGCCACCTCGAACCGGGCGAGGTCGAGGACCCCGTCTCCACCATCACCGGCAACCCCGCCGAGTACCGCGAGCGCACCCACAAGTTCTTCGAGGTCTCGGAGTTCTCCGACTACCTCTCCGGCTTCCTCGATCGACTCGAGGGGACGTCGAACGCCCGGAACCAGCCCCGCGAGTGGATCGAGCAGGGGCTCCAGGACTGGTGTATCACCCGCGACATGGACTGGGGGATCGATTACCCGGGCGGCGAGGCGACGGAGTCGCCTCGGGGAGGCGGTGAAACCGCCGACAACGACCTCGTCCTCTACGTCTGGGTGGACGCCCCCATCGAGTACATCTCCTCGACGAAGCAGTACTCGGAGCGCGTCGGCGCCGACGCCTTCGACTGGGAGGCGGCCTGGCTGGAGGGCGCGAGCGACGCCCACCCCGAGGGCGGCGAGATCGTTCACGTGATCGGCCGCGACATCATCCAGCACCACACGATATTCTGGCCCGCGATGCTGGAGGCGACGGGCCACGCCGAGCCGCGCGCGGTGATGGCGAGCGGCTTCGTCACCCTCGGCGGGAAGGGGTTCTCCACGAGCCGGGACCGCGCCGTCTGGGCCGACGAGTACCTCGACGAGGGGTTCCACCCCGACCCGCTGCGCTACTACCTCGCGACCAACGGCGGCTTCCAGCAGGACGTCGACTTCTCGTGGGAGAAGTTCCGCGACCGCGTCAACACCGAGCTGGTGGGGACGGTCGGCAACTTCCTCTACCGCTCCCTCCTCTTCGCCCACCGCAACTACGACGACGCGCCCATCGCCGACGCGACGAGCGACGAGGTGCGAGACCGGATCGAAGAGGCGATCGACGACGTCGAGGCCGCGGTCAACGACTACTCCGTGCGCGCGCTCGGCGACGCCGTCACCGACCTCGCGCGGTTCGGCAACGAGTACATTCAGCGGAGCGAGCCGTGGAACCTCGTCGACGAGGACCCGGACGAGGCCGCGCGGGTGATCCACGACTGCGTCGCGATCGCGAAGGCGATCGCGGTGCTGTTCGAGCCGATCGCCCCCGAGAAGTGCGAGCGCCTGTGGGACCAGCTCGGCGAGGACGGCTCCGTCCACGAGGTCACCGTCGACGCGGCCCGCGAGGGTCCCGCCGGCGACCTCGCGGAGCCGACCGAGCTGTTCGAGCAGATCGAAGACGAGCGCGTCGAGGCGCTCAACGAGAAGCTGGAGTCGCGGGTCGCCGAGGCGGAGGCGGCCGACGGCGACGAGGGCGACGGCGACGAGGGCGACGGCGATGAGGACGGATCGGACGACGAAGCGGCGACCGACGAAGACGCGACCGACGACACCGACATGACCGACATCGAGCCCCTCAGCGACGACCGCATCGGCTTCGACGACTTCCAGGAACTGGACATCCGGATCGGCCGGATCGAGGACGCCGAGGGGATCGAGGGCGCCGACGACCTCCTGAAGCTGCGCGTCGACCTCGGCGCCGAGACCCGGACGATCGTCGCCGGACTGAAACAGCTCCACGACGTCGACGACCTGCCCGGGACGAAGGTCGTCGTGCTCGCCAACATGGAGAAGGCGGAGCTGTTCGGCGTCGAATCGAACGGGATGGTGCTCGCTGCCGGCGACGAGGCCGACCTCCTCACGACCTACGAGGACGCCGGGCCGGGCACGAAAGTCAAGTAAGAACCGGTCTCGCTTTTCTCCGTCCTCAGGCGTCGAGCACTTCGATCAGGTTCCCGTCGGGGTCGACGACGAACAGGATCGTGGTCCCGCTCTCGGTCGTTCGCGGCTCGCTGAGGGTTTCGACGTCGCCGTCGAGACCGCGGTAGAACCCCTCCACGTCGTCCACGGAGAGCCCGAGGTGGATCGCGCCCGGTCGGTTCAGTTCCGGATTGGGCGTCGGTTCGCCCGCCGGTTCGTACGCGACGAGTTCGACGACCGTCTCGTCGCCCGCCCCGCCGGCGACGAGGTGCGCGAAGTCGGCGGCCGCGCCGTCGACGGCGACGGCGTCCGCGAACGCCTCGCCGCCCACGGCGAACTCGGCGGCGACGTCCAGATCGAACGTCTCGGTGTAGAAGTCGACGGCGCGGTCGAGGTCGGCGACCGTGACGCCGACGTGGTGCGGAGTCGGATCGGACACGGCTCGAACGACGGCGACCGACGGAAAAACGGTGTCGACCGGCGGGCGCGCCGACCGCCTCGCGCGGTCCGACTGCGGGCGCTCAGAGGAACCCGGCGAGCCCCATCGCGTCCGCGAGCGGGACCCCGGCGACCACGGAGCCGATCAGGTAGCCGCCGATGGCGCCCCCGTTCAAAAGCGGGAGTCCGGCGTGCGGCCGGCCCTTTATGACCCAACTCATCAGCACGAGGAGCCCCGCGAGGCTCCCGACCATCGCGAGCAGCGCGGGGAGGTTGATCCCGATCAGCGGGACAGCGAGCCCGGCCGCGGGGGAGAACGTCGCCGCGCTCGCGACCAACACCGCCGGGATCACGGCGTCGCCGAGGCCGATGAAGAACGCGTCGCGCTCCTCGATCGGCGTGGGGTCCGAGACGTCGGCGCCGTCGTCGTCCGCGCGCTCGCCGCCTCGATCCATCTCGTTGTCCCCGTCACTCCCGTCGACCCCGTCACTCTCGTCGACCCCGTCGTCCCCGGCGACGGTCGCGCCGTCGGGACCGTCCGCGTCTTCCGCCTCGTCGCCGCCGAGAAGCGAGTACGACAGCGACAGCGGGATGACGAGCACGACGGGGATGTTCAGCTCCATCACTCCCTCCGCGAGCGACAGCATGTGCTCGGTGCCGTACACCGAGACGGCGTCGTAGACAGCGAGGAAGGCGAGCAGGATCAGCGCGGGGAGCAGGCCGAACGAGATGCCGAACAGCCCGGCCGCGCCGGCGCCCATCAACACCCCGGCCGTGTCGATCACGTACCACTCGGGGTAGACGAGGAGCCCGACGCCGACCGCGACGGCCGGCACGGCCGCGGCGAGTGGAGACACCAGCGCGGAGAAGACGTACCAGGAGAGCCACGCCGAGACGCCGACGATGAGGAGTCGGATCGCGCCGTCGAAGTTGTACTTGAACGCGGCGAGCATCAGCCCCGTCATGACGAGGATCGCGAGAACGTACACGAGGCTGTTCGTCGGGTCGTCCGGGTTCTCGACCGCCTGGTACCCGCTCTCGGCGAACTCGGGGACCAGCGCCAGCGCGCCGAGCTGGACGACGAGGAACAGGCCGACGACGAAGGCGACGCCGCGGTACTCGCGGGGGAACATTCGACCGACGGTTCGGGATCGGGGGGTTTCGTCCTTGCGCTTCGGTCCGGCCGCGTTCCGCTTCCGGACGAGTGACGGTCTCGGCGGACGGATCGGGGCCGACCCGGTCGAGGCGGGTTCGAACCGCGTCCGTCGCGGGAGGCACCCGATGCCGCGAACGACGGTATCGACTATCAGTTGCCGAGAACGTCGGAAGGATAACTTTCGCCGCGCGCCGCAGAACGGGTTCGGGTACGGTGTGGGAGCGGTCGGACCCGAACCCGAGGGCCGACGGACGACGGACGGTGGAAGCGAGTGTCCGGCCGTCCCGCCCGAAACTGGACGGGACAGCCGGTTTCGTCCGCGGCGTCTACGACCAGTCCGATTCGGAACAAGAAGCTACCGCTCGAATTATCGAGACCGATACTCGACGGGCCACAAATATCGTCCGGTGGCCAGTGAGAGGGAAGGCGGAACGGGAAGGCGGGACGCGGCGAACGGCGAAGGGTGGACGGGAGGCGGGCGGGCGGCAGCCGGACAGCGGACCCCCGGGCTGTCGTCGGCGTCGCCGCCCGAGTGGTCGGGACGGGCGCGCGTTGTTGTCGCCGAACTCCAACGAGAAAAGCGTCGGACTTCGGCGAATGCCCCTTAACGCTTCTCCGGTATAAACCAGACGGTCCGCGCTCGGCGGCCGCGGCTTCGGGACCGCCGCTCGGTGGTCGGCGGTCAGCGCCGGTCCCGCAGCGCGGGGAACTCCTCGCGCACCGCCGCCGCTCGCTCCGGATCGACCTCGGCCGTCACCGTGGCGGGCTCCTCTCCCGCGGACGTGAGCGTGGTCCCCCACGGGTCGTAGACGGCCGTCCGGCCGCAGAGCGCGTCGCCGTCGAACGCGCCGCTTCCGTTGACGGCCGCGACGTACGCGAGGTTCTCGATCGCCCGGGCCCGACCGAGCGTCCGCCAGTGCTCGACGCGCGGGTACGGCCACGCGCTCGGCACCAGCACGCACTCGACGCCGGCCTCGACCATGTCGCGGAACTGCTCCGGGAACCGGAGGTCGTAACACGTCGTGACGCCGACGCGGACGCCCTCTAAGTCGACGACCGGGACCCGTTCGCCGGGGACCATTCGATCGGTCTCCTCGGAGCCGTACCCGAACAGGTGGTGCTTCCGGTAGACGGGCCGGCGCTCCCCGTCGCGGTCGAAGAGCACGGCCGCGTTCGCGAGCCCCTCCGCCGCCTGGACGTCGACCCCGTCGGCCGCGGAGGCGGCCAGATCCTCGACGACGGTCCCGGCGAGGACGTTGACGTCGGCGTCGGCCGCGACGGCCGCGAACCGGGACAGCCGGCCGCGCGGACTCGCTCGACCGCGTTCTCGACGTTGGCCGCGACGGCGCCGCCCTCGACGCCGAGCTGGACGCAGGCGATCCTCATTCGTTAGGGCCCATCGAGGCCCGCAGCGCGTCTTCGAGGTTGTCGAGCTCCGCGTCGAAGTTGCGCTCGAAGAACGACTCGACCCCCGGCAGTCGACCGTCGACGACGAACTCGTTCGCCAGCCGACAGCCGCCGTCGGTCTCGGTGATCGTGTGCTCGCCGGTCACGCGGAACGCCTTCGACTTGCCGACGAACTTCACTCGGTTCGGGGGGTTGCGCACGACTTCCTCGGTCTCGACGGAGATCGTCGACCGGATCATCGGGATCGGGAGCGCGACGTGCCACGTCGCGCGTCTCTCGTCGTGGACGTCGAAGGTGTCGACCACGCTGATCGCGCCGGCGCGCTTCTCGGCGTCCGAGATGAACGCCCACACGTCGTCCGCGGGCGCGTCGAACTCGAACGTCCGGGAGACTCGGACGGTCATACATTCCCGTTGGTGCTACGGGGGTTAAAAACACGCGAGTCCGGCAGCGGGGCCGAAGAGATTCGCCCCGGCCTCGACTGCGGAGGGGTCGATCAGATTCGCACCGGCCTCGATGGCGGAGGGACTCGTCGGACGCCCGAACCGCCCTCACCCTTGCGGCGTCACGCGCCACGTCGTCGACCGGGCCCGGCCCCACTTCTCGATGTCGACATCGTCGGATTTCTCGGCCAGTCGGGGGAGTCGCGAGCCGACCTGTTTGGCCGTGAGGCCGATGGCGTCGCCGATCGTCTTCGAGCGGACGTACCGCTCGCCACGGGTGACGCTGTCCGTGAGGTACGCGAGGATCCGCTGCTCTTCCTCGGTGTACTCGCTCATGGCGTGAACGTAGGCGTCAGACGTCCTTAACGGTTTCTCGTCGATCGGTCGCTCAGTCGAACAGCTGCACGGCGGCGACCGAACAGAGGGCGAAGACGAACGCCGCCGCGAACCCCCACGCGCGGCCCAGCTGCGACGGGTATCCGAACATCAGCGCCGTGCCAACGAGCGCGATGGCCCCCAACGCGAGCGCCACGCCGATCTCCATGTCAGACTCGATAGATCCCTCGCTCATACCCGTCGCTTCGCGGGCGGCTACTTAGTTCATACGAAGGGCGCGACGCCGGGCCACGTCGCGGGCGCGGCACTGGGCCACGCCGCGGGCGCGACGGGTGTCGAAACCGGCGACTCGGACGACGCCTCAGATGATCTCGACGTGTTCCGACTCCTCGTTGAGCGCGAGGTTCGCGGCGATCTCCGCGTTTCGCATCGCGTACTCGGCGGTGTGCTGGAGGCTGACGAGCACTTCGCGGGTCATCAGCAGCGTGTCGTTGTCGAGGTCGCTCGGCAGCTCGCCGAGGATCTCCTGCTCGCGGTCCTCCAGCCGAGCGAACATGTCGCGGCACTCGACGGTGAGGTCGTAGTCGCGCTCGACGACGGCCCTGACCGCGAGCGCCGTCAGGTCGTCCACTTGATCGGTGAACTCGCGGATCTGCCGCATCGTGGCGCTGTCGACGTCGAGCGTGTGACCCTCGGCCTCCATCACGATGTCGGCGATGTCCTCCGCGTTGTCGGCGGTGAGCTCCAAGTTCTTCGCCACGGAGCGGTAGCCGATGAGGGGGAACCCCTCCTCCAATCCGACCGCGCGGGCGAGGTTCGGGTTCTGGTACGCCGTGAAGATGAGCCGGAGCAGCAGGACGAAGATCTTGTTCGCCTGCCGCTCGCGGTTGAGCGCGCGCTGCGCGAGGTCGGGGTTGCCGTGGGCGAGCGCCTTCACGGCCTCGCCGCGCATCGTCGACCCGGTGTTCTCCAGCCGTTCGAGCAGGTTGTCGAGGGTGAAGTCCTCGGGGTCGACCGAACAGCGGATAGAGATGTCCTCCGGCGTCTCCTCGATGACGCCGAGCCCCATCAGCTGCGTCTCGGCCTTGTAGACGGCGTTGATGTGTTCGCTGTCGAGGGTGCCCTCGCTCCGGACGTGGATCACGCGTCGCCCGAGCACGTACTGCGCGACGATGGCCCGCTCCAGCGACCGCGCGTCGAGCCCGTCGGCGTTGATGACGGCCTCCGACTCCTCCGAGCTCACCGACTCCGGGAGAACGGTGAGCGTTCCCTTTCCGCCCATCCGGAGCGACACCTCGTCGCCCTTGTTGACGCCGTGTTCCTGTGCCCACTCGGCGGGGAGGGTCATCGCCAGCGTCGACGGACCCAGCCGTTGGACCTTCCGCGTTTCCATGCGGTAAAGTACCGCGGGATACACCTTAACGTTGTTCCTATGTTCATTATACGCTTCGACGAATATACAAGGTGTTGTTGCGCGGAGCGGACGCACCGTCCGAGGTCGGGCGCCGGGCGATCCGCGCGCTTATGCCGTTCAATTGCCGATTACTCGCCATGACCGAGCGGGTACTCGTCGTCGACGACTCCTCGTTCCAGCGGACCGTGGTCCGGGACGCGCTGGAGGGGTCGTTCGACGTCGTCGGCGAGGCGGAGAACGGCGCTGAGGCCGTGGAGCTGTTCGAGGCACACGAGCCCGACGCCGTGTCGATGGACGTCGTCATGCCGGAGATGACCGGGATCGAGGCGACGCGGGCGATCAAGGACCGCTGGCCGGACGCCGTGGTCGTGATGTGCACGAGCGTCGACCAGCAGGAGAAGATGATGGAGGCGGTGAAGGCCGGCGCCGACGGCTACGTCACCAAGCCGGTCGATCCCGATGAGCTGGTCCCGGAGCTGAAGAGCAACCTCGGCTGAGCGACCGGGATCCGGGTCGATCCGTTTCCCCGGATCAAGTCGCCACCGTCACGCCGGGCCGAACGATCGGAGGATCGCCGAGAGCGCGCTGGCGAGCTCCTCGAACCGGTCCATCTGCATCGAATCCGTCGTCACCCAGACGCCGTGTTCCCCGGCGATAACCCTCGTGAGATACCCGTTTTCGAACACGCGAACGGTGAACTGGTAGTCGCCGAGCTGCGTGTTGGCGTACAGCGACTGCGAGTGGAACCCCTGGCGTTCGTTCTCCGCGAACCCGACGAGGTCCGCGGTGCGGCTCAGGTCGCTGCGGAGGTACAGCTGGGTGACCTCGTCCGCGGTGAAGTAGGTGAGGCTCCGGAGTTCGTCGCCGATCGCCGTCCGCGCCGCGCTGAGCAGTTCGTCGACGTGGGGATCGGGTGGATGCGACATGCTCACACGATCTGTCGTCGGACACATGAGCGTATGGGTGGCCGCAGGACCGTCGGCGCGGCTCGACGATCGGAGCGTTCAGCCCCCGGGGATCGTCGCGTCGGAAGGGCAGAGTTTAGGGACTCGCCCGCCGTCGACCCGACATGAGCGACTACGACGACGTCTGCGTCCTGCTGCCCACGATGGACGAGGTCGAGACGGTCGCGCGCGTCGTCGAGGCCTTCCGCGACGCCGGGATCGGGAACGTCCTCGTCGTCGACGGCGGCTCCACCGACGGGACGCGGGGGGCCGCCGAGGAGGCCGGTGCGCGCGTCGTCGAACAGTCGGGCCGCGGGAAGGGGCAGGCCGTCCGCGAGGCGGTGCGCGACCACGTCGACGCGCCGTACGTCGTGATGGCCGACGCCGACGCGACGTACGACGCCGACGACGTCGACGCGATGCTCGACCCGCTGTTGGCCGGCGAGGTCGACCACGTCATCGGGAACCGGTTCGCCGACATGCGACCGGGGGCGATGACCCGCTTGAACCGGATCGGAAACCGGATCATCAACCTCGCGTTCCGCGCGATCCACGGCGAGGGATACCGGGACATCCTCTCCGGCTACCGGGCGTTCACCCGGGAGTCGTTCCTCCGGCTCCACCTCACCGCTGACGGGTTCGGGATCGAGACCGAAATGGCGGTCGAGTGCGTGAAGAACCAGGTGCCGGTCGCGGTCGTCCCGATCACCTACCGCGAACGCCCCGGGGGATCCGCGACCAACCTCCACCCGATCCGCGACGGCGGCGTGATATTCCTCGAACTGTACCGCAAGGCGAAGACGAACAACCCCCTGTTCTACTTCGGGAGCGTCGGCGCGGTCTCGACGGCCGCGGGGGCGCTCATGACCGCGTACGTCCTCTACGAGTGGCTCGCGTTCCGCGTGAGCCACGAGGTGATCGCCATCGGCGCCGTCGGCGCGACGGTCCTCGGTATCCAGCTGCTGATCTTCGGCGTGTTGGCTGATATGATCCTGTCGCTGCACCGCGAACAGGCGGCGCGGTTCGAGCAGGCGATGGAAGACCGTGGGATCGACCCGCGGAGCGACGGGGACGCCGGCGATCGGTCGGTCGACGAGGATGTCGGCGGTCGGTCGACCGAGGGGGACGCCGGCGGCCGGTCGGTCGACGGAGACGCCGGCGGCCGGTCGGTCGACCTCGACGACGACTGACGGTCGACGGTCCGGTTCGAAGGCGTATATTTTATGTCGGCACACCGAGACGAGCGGCCATGGACCAGAAGCGGTTCGTCATCGCCCTCTTCGGTATCGCGGTCGCGCTCGTCGTGGGGTTCATCGGGTACCGGTTCGTCGCTCCGCTCACGGTCGCCGTGTTCCTGTACTACTCGACGCGGCGGCTCTTCCACAGGCTCGAACAGTTCCACCTCCCCGCGCGCGTCCGGGCCGCCGTCTCCCTGTCGCTCATCGGGGTTCCGCTGATCGGGCTCATCGGCTACACCGTGCTCTTGGTGCTGATCGAGGCGCGCCGGTTCATCGGGCGTTACCCGGTCGCCGAGACGGTCGGCGCGGAGAACTCCTGGGTCGGGGACCTGGCGGAGCTCTCGAACCCCACTCTCGACGGGATGGTCGCCGCGTACCGCTCCGGTCAGCTCGATCCGCTGATCGAGTTCGTCTCCGAGCAGGCGCCGCTGCTGGCGAGCACGCTCGGGGGGCTCGCGCTCAACCTCCTCATCGTCGTCGTCGTCACGTACTACCTCCTGCTCGACGGGTCGAAGTTCCACGAGTGGCTGCTCACGTTCGACGACGACGCGGTCGTCCGAGAGTACCTCGAGACGGCCGACGCCGAGCTGGAGGCGGTGCTGTACGGGAACCTGCTCAACGTCATCGCGATCTCGATCATCGCCGTCGTGACCTACACCGCCTACAACGTGGTCGCGCCGCCGCCGGTCGAGGTACCGTATCCGGCGCTCGCGGGCGCGCTCACCGGGATCGCGAGCCTGATCCCCGTGATCGGGATGAAGATCGTGTACGTCCCGCTGGCGGCGGTGACCTCGGTACCGACGCTCCTGGGCGGCGACGACCTCGCGCTGCTCGCCTACGTGGCCGTCTTCCTCGCCGTCGCGGCGGTCATCGTCGACACGATCCCCGACGTCGTGCTCCGGCCGTACTTCAGCGGGAAGACGACCCACGTCGGACTGCTCATGCTCGCGTACATCTTCGGTCCCGTCGTCTTCGGCTTCCACGGGCTGTTCCTCGCGCCGATCGTGCTGGTGCTGGCGCTCACCTTCGCGGACACGGCGCTGATCCGGTTGCTCGGCGGCAGCCCGGACGAGACCGACACCGACGGGCGCCCGGCGGCGGTCCCCCGCGGACAGCGGCGACTGGACGAGTTCTGACCGCCCGCACCGCGGCCGCGCGGGCTTCCGCTCGCCGCCGAGCCGAAGAGATAAGCCCCCGCTCGCCGACCGGAGTGACGTATGCGTCTTCACGTCATCGGTCTCGGCGGCGCCGGTGGCCGGATCGCCCACCGGCTCGCGGCCGATCACGGCGACGACCGGTTCCTGCACGGGTGTAACGCGTTCGACACGGACGCGGCGGCGCTCGACGCCCTGCGCTCGCTCGACGAGTCGCGGCGCTACCGCTTCGGCGACGCGGCCGACGGGAGCGGGCTCGACGGCGACCTCCACGCCGGCAGGCGGCTCGGTGACGCCCACGCGAGCGAGCTCGGCCGCGTCATGGACGACGAGAACCCCTCGGCCGCGGAGGCGTTCGTGATCGTCGTCGGCCTCGGCGGCGGCGCGGGGGCCGGGGCGGCGCCGGCGCTCGCCGAGGAGCTGTCGCGCCTCTACGACGTCTCGGTGTACGCCGTCGGGGCGCTCCCGACGCCGGCGGAGTCGGCGGCGAGCGAGGTCGATCCCGTCCGCGGGAGCGCGACCGAACCCGCGGAGCGCGAGCCGCGTCGCCCCCTCGCGGAGAAGAACGCGGCCCGGACGCTCGACGCGCTCTCCGACCGCTGTGCGGCCGTTTTTCCCTTCGACAACGACGCGTGGCTCCGCCCCGGCGAGACGCTCGTCGACGCCCGGGACCGGCTGAACGGCGTCGTCGCGGACCGGATCGCGGCGCTGTTCGGCGCCGGCGAGTCGAGCGACCGGGAGTCGACCCCGCAGCAGGTGCTCGACGCGAGCGACGTCGCCCGCGCGGTCGGCGACGACGGGGAGATCGCCGCGGTCGGCCACGCCACGCAGGCGGTCGAACCGCCTGAGTCGGGGTCGCGGTTCGGCCTCGGGCTGTTCGGCTCGGACGAACCCGCCGAGGTCGACACCGGCGAAGCGGTGTCGGCCATCGAGACCACGATCCGGAAGGCGGCCCGCGGCAAGTCGACGGTCGAGGTCCCCGACGGCCGCGCGGACCGGACGCTCCTCGTCGTCGGCGGCCCGCCGGCGTGGCTCAACCGACAGGCGATCGCCGACGGTCGGCGGTGGCTCGCCGAGGAGACCGGCTCGGACGCGATCCTGAGCGGCGACGCGCCGGAGCCGGACGGCGAGGGGGTGTTCGCCGTGGTGTTGCGCTCGGGGATCGACGAGCCGGCGCGGGTCCGAGAGATCCGGGAATCGATCGCGTGACCGGCGGCCGCGGGTCGGCTCTCCCTCCCCCGACCCGAACCGATTAACCCCTTGTGGCGCCCAGACCGATCGTGACCACGCACGCCGACCTCGGGCTCGACCTCGACGTGAGCGACACGGACGCGGTCGCCGACCGGCGCGACGAGATCGTCGCCGCGGTCCGCGATCACGCCGGAACGATCGCCTACCAGCTCGCCAAGCTCCAGGGGGGCGACTACGGTCGACGGGAGCTGTCGACGCCGGGCGGGGCGTGGACCGTCAAGCACGAGGCCGGGGAGCTGGAGTTCCTGCTGTTCTCGCCGAAGTCGGGCTCGGACGTGTACGTCATCTCGACGAAACAGCCGCCGGACCCGACCGACCTCGCGGCCGCCCTCGACGACTACGCGAACCTCGTCGCCGCGTGGAACGAGTACGTCGCGTCGCTGTCGGGCGTCCTCGACGGGGTGAGCGCCGAGTTCCCGGAGCCCGCATCGACGGACGGAGTCGTCGCCGAGCGCGACCGCGTGCTGGGCGCGATCCGTCAGACCTGCACCCTCATCGCCGGCGAGATTCACCGCTACGAGGGCGACGACTACGGGACGTACACCGCCCGCGTCGACGGCGACCGCTGGGAGCTGAAGTGGGACGAAGGGACCGTCTCGTACCTCCGCGTCGGGGGTTCCGGCGGGCTCTACCTCCTCTCGCAGTATGAGGCGCCCTCCGCGGCCGACGTCCGCGAGTACGCCGACTCGTTCCGCGGATTCGTCGAGGCGTACAACGAGTTCGTCGACGACTTGGAGAGCGACCTGGCGACTGCCGAACTCTGAGGGCGTCGCCGACGTGTCTGACGGGTGCGGCCACCGGACTCCGACCGCGTTCGCTCGGCGCTCCGGTCACTGGTCTCTCGCTCCGCAGGGCCTCATGTTCCGCTGAAAGGTCTCACGATCCGCTGAAGGCGCCGAACGTGTACTCCAGACCGAACATGACGAGCGCCATCGTGAGGGCCCGAACGAGGAGGACGTCCCCGCTCAACGCGCGTCCGACGGCGAGCACGCCGACGCCAGCCGACGCTCCCAACAGGGCCGCGTACCGCCCTCGGGAGAGGCCGCGCGCCCACTCGTCGACCCGCTCGTAGAGTCCCCGTATCGCGGTCACACCTGCGAGGAGCAATCCCGAACGGAAAACGGTTGCGTGGGCCCAGCCCCGCTCGAAAGTGCCCATATTCGTGCGTATTTCTCGCTCCGATGTGGGAATATTTATGCAGTAACGTCGGGTACGCGGCCGTATATGTCGATCACTCTGCCGGGACCGACGCTCGGCGTCGTCGGCGGCGGACAGCTCGGTCGGATGATGGGCGAGGCGGTCGCACGGCTCGGCGTCGAGGTCGTCGTGCTCGACCCGACGCCGGAGTGCCCGGCCGCTCCCGTCGTCAGCGACCAGATCGTCGGCGACTTCGACGACCCCGACGCGGTCCACGAACTCGCGAGCCGGGTCGACGCGCTCACCTTCGAGATCGAACTCGCCGATCCGGACCTGCTGGCCGAGGCGAGCGCGGAGCACGACGTGCCCGTCCAGCCCGACCCCGCCACCCTCCGGACGATCCAAGACAAGCTGGTCCAGAAGGAGGCGCTCGCGGACGCCGGCATCCCCGTCCCGGAGTTCGTCGCGGTCGCGACCGCGGAGGGGCTCGAACGCGTCGTCGAGGAGTTCGACGGCGTCATGCTGAAGGCCCGCGAGGGCGGCTACGACGGCCGCGGGAACGTCCCCGTCGAGGACCCCGCGGACGCGGCCGACGCGCTCGACGAGGTCGGCGGGGACGCGATGGCGGAAGAGCTCCTCGACTTCGAGCGCGAGATCGCCGTGATGGGGCTGAAAGGCGCCGACGGGGAGACGCGTACCTACCCCGTGACGGAGACCATCCACCGGGAGGAGATCCTCCGCGAGAGCGTCGCGCCCGCCCGCGCCGACGACGCTGTCGTCGCCGAGGCCGAGTCGGTCGCCGGCGACGTGCTGGAGTTCCTCGACGGACGCGGCGTCTACGGGATCGAGCTGTTCGAGACCCGCGAGGGCGACGTGCTCGTCAACGAGATCGCGCCGCGCCCCCACAACTCCGGCCACTGGACCATCGAGGGCGCGCGGACCTCGCAGTTCGAGAACCACGTCCGGGCCGTCCTCGGATGGCCGCTCGGTCCGACCGACCTCGCCGCGCCCGCGGTCACGGCGAACGCCCTCGGTGACGTCGAGGAGACGGGACCGGCGACCCTCCGCGGCGCCGAATCGGTCCTCGCGGCGCCCGACGCCGACCTCCACTGGTACGGGAAGGAGGACGTCCGCCCGCTCCGGAAGATGGGACACCTGACGGTGACCGGAGACGGCGAAAGCGACCGCGACGCCCTCCTCTCGCGGGCGAGAGAACTCCGCGACGCGACGACGTTCCGGGGCGACTAGTCCTCCGGGCGTCTGATCTCCCG
Source organism: Halorubrum sp. Ea1 (assembly GCF_002252965.1). Classification (NCBI taxonomy): domain Archaea; kingdom Methanobacteriati; phylum Methanobacteriota; class Halobacteria; order Halobacteriales; family Haloferacaceae; genus Halorubrum; species Halorubrum sp. Ea1. The sequence goes on along the minus strand of NZ_NHPG01000135.1, from coordinate 60,566 downwards.
GGGCGACTGACGCCTCGCAGCACCCGGCGGCTGCGCCGCATCCGGGGGTTCCTTGTAGCCCTCCGCCGAACCCTCGTCCATGCCAACGGTGCAGGACCTCATCCGGCGGCTCGAAGCGGAAGCGGAGTCCGACCCCGATCCCGAAACGACTCCCGACGTGGGGATCATCATGGGCTCGGACTCGGACCTCCCGACGATGGAAGGCGCGTTCGACGCGCTCGACGAGCTCGGCTTCGCGGAGCAGACCGACTTCGACGAGGCGCCGGACGCCCGGTTCACTTATGAGAGCTACGTCGTCTCCGCCCATCGAACCCCCGAGTTGATGTACGCCTACGGGGAGACCGCCGGAGACCGCGGCCTCGACGTGGTGATCGCCGGGGCGGGCGGGAAGTCCGCTGACCTCCCGAACATGACCGCGTCGCTCGCGTACCCGATCCCGGTCATCGGGGTGCCGGTACAGGAGAAGTCGGTGGACTCCGTGATCGGGATGCCCACCGGGGCGCCGATCGTCGCCGTCGACGCCGGGAAGTCGTTCAACGCCGGTCTGTCGGCCGCACAGGTGCTCGCACGCGAGCACGACGCCATCGAAGAGCGGCTGATCGCGTACCACGAGGACCTCAAAGGCGGCGTCGCCGACGTCTCGGCCGACCTCCACGACCTCGGTATCGACGGGTTCCGCGCGCGAGACGAGGAGTAGCCTCGGACGGGTCTGCTGGAGTAGCCCCCGACGGATCGTCTCGGACGCGTCCGGACGACCGGGTCGACCGCGGAACCGAGCACGGACGGATCGGGTGTTGAGCGGTCTCGCGGTCGTCTGCGGCCTCCTTGCGGCGATGCCCTGAAGACTCAACGCTTATGAGGGGGCGGTCCAAACCTCAGCACGTTACGGAGACCTATATGAGCGATTGGATAGCGATCGGCGCCTTGGCGGCCGTCGGCCTGCTCATCCCGATAGGGATGATGACAGTGTCGGCGTTGCTCCGTCCGAGCGTGCCTGAGACCGGTAAAAGCACCACCTACGAGTCCGGCGAGACCCCGACTGGCGGGACGAAGATCCGGTTCAACATCCAGTACTACATGGTCGCGCTGTTGTTCGTCGTGTTCGACATCGAGACCGTGTTACTGTTCCCGTGGGCCGTCATCTACCGCCCGGCCATCCAGGCCGGCGTGCCGATGACTGCTCTGCTGTGGCCGATGTTGGCGTTCGTCGGGATCCTCGCGATCGGGCTCGTCTGGGCGTGGCGGTCGGGGGCGATCAGCTGGGCTCGGAGTCCCCGCGCGACCAGCAGAAAAACGGAGCGTGACCTCAACTAATGAGCAGCGATCAACCATTCATCACCGACGAATCGCAAGTCGTAACGGAGACCCGAGACGCCCGGATGACCGGGCAGGGAGACCGGTTTAACTCCCGCCTCCGTGAGGCGTTCGGCTCCTCGCCGTTCATCCTCACCAAGTTCGACAAGTTCCTGAACTGGTGTCGCGGCTCCTCCATGTTCATGCTGCAGTTCGGCATCGCCTGCTGCAGCATCGAGATGATGCACACCTACGCCGTGAAACACGACCTCGACCGGTTCGGGAGCGGGGTCCCCCGCGCGTCGCCGCGACAGGCGGACGTGATGATCGTCCCCGGAACGATCGTCTCGAAGTTCGCGCCGCGGATGAAGCGCGTCTACGACCAGATGCCCGAGCCGAAGTTCGTCGTCGGCATGGGCTCGTGTACCATCTCCGGCGGCCCGTTCCAGGAGGGGTACAACGTGATCAAGGGCGCCGAGGAGGTCATCCCGATCGACATCCACGTCCCCGGCTGCCCGCCCCGTCCCGAGGCGCTCGTCTACGGCGTCGTGAAGCTGCAGGAGCGCGTCGCCAACGGCGAGGCCGCGCCCGTGACGGTCAAGCCGTACGAACTGGAGGAGTTCTCCGACCTCGAACGGGACGAGCTCGTCGACAAGCTCGCCGACCAGATCGACGAGGACGAACTCGTCATGCGGTACAACTTCGCTGATTCACCATGAGCCTCGAACGACCGGACACCACCGACGACGCGGCGCTCGAGCGCACTCCGGACGAGCTGGAGGCGCTTCTCGGCGACCTCGTCGTCGGTCGCGACGACCATCTGAACGCGCCCGGCTTCGTCATCCGCCCGGACACCGTTCAGGAGACGCTCTCGACCCTGAAAGAGCAGGCGGGATACGACCACCTCTCGGTGGTCTCCGCGCAGGAGTACGAGAACCGCTACGAGTCGATCTACCACCTGAAGAAGTTCGACGACCCGACCCAGGAGGTCAGCGTCGTCGTCCCCGCCGACAAGGACGACCCGGTCTCTGAGTCGGCCGAGCCCGTCTTCCGCACCGCCGACTGGCACGAGCGGGAGGCGTACGACCTGATCGGCGTCGAGTACGACGACCACCCTGACCTGCGCCGGATCCTCCTGCCCGAGACGTGGCAGGGACACCCCCTGTCGATGGACTACGACAAGGACCGGCCGCAGATCGCCACGCTGCCGGAGCACGCGAACCCGCTGCAGGAGCACCACAAGGACTCCGAGTCCGACACGATGTTCCTGAACATCGGGCCGCACCACCCGGCGACCCACGGGGTGCTCCACCTGAAGACGACGCTCGACGGCGAGCAGGTCGTCGACGTCGAGCCCGACATCGGCTACCTCCACCGCTGTGAGGAGCAGATGGCACAAGCCGGCACGTACCGCCACCAGATCATGCCGTACCCCGACCGCTGGGACTACATCTCCGCGGGGTTGCTCAACGAGTGGGCGTACGCCCGCGCGGCCGAGGACCTCGCCGAGATCGAGGTGCCGGAGTACGCGCAGGTCATCCGGACGATGGGCGCCGAGATGTGCCGGATCGCCGCGCACATGCTCGCGCTCGCCACGTTCGCGCTCGACGTGAACGGCGACTTCACCGCGACGTTCATGTACGCGATCAACGACCGCGAGCGCGTGCAGGACCTGCTGGAGGACCTGACGGGCCAGCGGCTGATGTTCAACTACTTCCGGCTCGGCGGCGTCGTCTGGGACCTCCCGGAGCCGCGCGAGGAGTTCTTCTCGAAGACTCGGGACTTCCTCGATCAACTGCCGGAGTCCGTCGAGGAGTACCACAACCTCGTCACCTCCAACGAGATCTTCCAGATGCGGACGATCGACACCGGGATCCTCCCGCCGGAGGTCGCGAAGAACTACGGCGCGACCGGTCCCGTCGCCCGCGGATCGGGAGTCGACTACGACCTGCGCCGCGACGACCCGTACGGCTACTACGACGAACTCGACTGGGACGTCGTCACGGAGGACGGCTGCGACAACTTCAGCCGCCTGCTCGTCCGGATGCGCGAGGTCGAGGAGTCCGCGAAGATCATCGAGCAGTGCGTCGACCTGCTCGAGGACTGGCCCGAGGAGGAGCGCAACATCCAGGCGAACGTCCCCCGCACGCTGCGGCCGGACGACGACGCCGAGATCTATCGGGCGGTCGAGGCCGCGAAGGGCGAGCTCGGCATCTACATCCGCTCTGACGGCACCGACAAGCCGGCCCGGTTCAAGATCCGGTCGCCGTGCTTCTCGAACCTCCAGACGCTGCCGGAGATGGCCAACGGCGAGTACATCCCCGACGTCATCGCGGCGCTCGGGAGCCTCGACATCGTGCTCGGGGAGGTGGACCGCTGATGGGGACGGCACCCGCACAGCTGTTCCCCGAGTTCCTCGCCGAGACGTTCGGGTTGCCGGGCGTGCTCGGCGAGGTCGTCGCGGCGCTGATCGCGGCGGCCGTCGTCGGGAACATCGTCCTCGCGTTTACCGGCGTCGCCGGCCCGTGGGCGAAACGGAAGATCACGGCGGCGTTCACCGACCGCATCGCGGTCAACCGGGTCGGGCCGTTCGGCCTCCTGATCATCCCGGCGTCCGCGGTCCAGCTGCTGGCGAAGGAGCTCATCGTTCCCGAGGGCGTCGACCGTCCCTCCTGGGACATCGCTCCGGTCATCCTGCCCGCGTCGGCACTGCTCGGCTTCTCGGTGATCCCGATGGGTCGTCTCGGCCCGATCAACTTCCACCTCGCCGACCCCGAAGTCGGCTTCGCGCTGGTGTTTGCGTTCGCCTCCATCGCCTCGATATCCCTGGTTATGGCGGGCTACGCGTCGAACAACAAGTATTCGCTGCTCGGCGGGCTCCGCGCGGTCGCGCAGAACCTCGCGTACGAGATCCCGCTCATCGTCACGGCGATGTCCGTCGTGCTGTTCGCGGGCACGCTCCAGATGAGCGGTATCGTCGGTGCGCAGACGACGACGCTGGTGACGATCGCCGGGATCGACATCCCGGCGTGGTACGCCTTCGTGAACCCGTTCGCGTTCGTGCTGTTCCTCACCGCGAACATGGCCGAGATCGGCCGGAACCCGTTCGACATCCCGGAGGCGCCGACGGAGATCGTCGCCGGCTACCAGACAGAGTACTCCTCCGCGTACTTCGTCCTCTTCTACCTCGGCGAGTTCGTGCACATCTTCCTCGGCGGCGCGATCCTCGCCGTGACGTTCCTCGGCGGCGCCTCCGGGCCGGGCCCGGAGAGCATCGGCTTCATCTGGTTCGTGGTGAAGATCTGGGGCTTCTTCCTGTTCACGCAGTGGGCCCGCTCCGCGCTGCCGCGCGTCCGTATCGACCAGCTGATCGAGATCGGCTGGAAGGGAATGCTGGTGCTGTCGTTCGCGAACCTGGTGCTCACGGCCGTAATCGTGGGGGTGATCGCGTAATATGATCGGACTCATGAAATCCATGGCGACGACGATGAAACACGCGCTGGACGGGACGACATTCACGGTGGAATACCCGGAGGACGCGCCCGAGGTGAGCCCGCGGTTCCGCGGGGTCCACAAGTTCAGCCAGGAGCGGTGCATCTGGTGCCGCCAGTGCGAGAACGTCTGCCCGAACGACACGATTCAGATCGTGCAGGACGACCAGCGTAACGGGGAGCAGTACAACCTCCACATCGGGCAGTGCATCTACTGCCGGCTCTGCGAGGAGGTCTGCCCCGTCGACGCGATCCTGCTGACGCAGAACTTCGAGTTCACTGCGGACACGAAGGACGACTTCGTGTTCAACAAAGAACAGCTCAAGAACGTCCCGTGGTACAAGGGAATTGACCCGCTGGAGTCCCGGAACCCCGATCGCGGCGCGTGGATCGGGGAGGGCGACGGCGAGGTCGACTACCAGTAGCGGGCGCGTCTCGAAATCTTCAAAGGGGTTCTCATAGGAGACAAACACAATGGTTTATCCTACCATCGCGTTCGGGCTGTTCGCCGCGGTCACGCTGGCGTTCGGCCTCGGGGTCGTCCTAGCGCGCGACGTGTTCCACGCCGCGCTGCTGCTGGGCGGTGCCCTGACGAGCGTCGCGGTCCACTACGTGATGCTGCAGGCGGAATTCATCGCCGCCATGCAGATCCTCGTCTACGTGGGCGGGGTCCTGATCTTAGTCACGTTCGGCGTGATGCTCACGCGATCGGAGACGGAAACGGAGGTGAATAGCGCATGAGCGACGACGACTCGGGCCGCGGGGGACGCCTCGTCCCCGCCGCGGTGGTCGGGCTCCTCTTCGTCACGATGGCCCTGACGGCGTTGTCGGCGGACTTCACCGCAGGGGGTGCCGGCTTCCCGGCCGACGCGTCCGTCGTCCACAACATCGGGTACGCCCTGTTCAACCTCGGCGAGTACGACATCGCGACGATCCCCTCCGAGGGGTTCCTCGCCGCGTTCCTGATCGCCGCGGTCGCCCTCGACGTCGCCGTCGACGGCGCGGTGTACCTGGCGAAACGTGAGGAGGGCGGCTCGATCATCGCCGCCGTGGGACAGGCGTTTACCGACGGCGGCCGCGACGGAGGTGAGCGCTGATGACCGCCGTCGCCTCCTCGATTCCGCCGGAGTGGTACCTGCTGCTCGCGGCCGCCGTCTTCTGTATCGGCCTGTTCGGCGTGCTCACGCGGCGCGACGCGCTGTACTTCCTGATGAGCGTCGAGCTCATGATGAACGCGGCGAACATCAACTTCGTCGCGTTCGCGCTGTACTACGGCGACCTCACGGGACAGGTGTTCGCGCTGTTCGTCATCGCGCTCGCCGCCGCGGAGGTCGCGATCGGTATCGGCATCATCCTCGTGCTGTACCGCAACTTCGGGGTCACTGACGTGACCGTCCCAACGGAGATGAGGTGGTAACATGATAGACGTGTTCTCATACGTTCCGGCGATCGTACTCCTCCCGTTCTTCTCGTTCCTGATCGCGCTCGGTGCCGGCAAATACCTCCCCAAGGGGGGCGCGTTCGGCGGCATCGCGGCGACGGCGGGCTCGTTCCTGCTCTCGCTGTGGGTGCTCGCGACGGTCGCGGGGGGCGAGGCGGCGAATCGAACCATCTACACGTGGGCGAGCGCCGGCGGGATCGGCCCGACGGACGTCGAGCTTTCCTTCGGCATCCTCGTTGACCCGCTGTCGGCGCTCATGCTCGTCATCGTGACGCTCGTCGCGCTGCTCGTGCACGTGTTCTCGCTCGGGTACATGAACGACGAGGGCGAGACGGGGCTCCCCCGATACTACGCCGGTCTCGGCCTGTTCACGGCGTCGATGCTCGGCTTCGTCGTCGCCGACAACCTGCTGATGGCGTTCATGTTCTTCGAGCTGGTCGGGCTCTGCTCGTACCTGCTCATCGGGTTCCACTTCCGGCAGCCCGGCCCGCCGTCGGCGGCGAAGAAGGCGTTCCTCGTCACCCGCTTCGGTGACTACTTCTTCCTCGTCGGCGTCGTCGCCGTGATCGGAACGTTCGGTACGGCGCAGTTCGCCGGGCCGGAGTCGTTCCCGCACCTCGCCGAGGCGGCGCTCGCCGGCGAGGGCTCGGTCGCGTGGACTCCCGGCGGACTCGACCTGCAGACGTGGCTCACCGTCGTCGGCCTGCTCGTCCTGGGCGGCGTCGTCGGGAAGTCGGCGCAGTTCCCGCTGCACACGTGGCTCCCCGACGCGATGGAGGGCCCGACGCCCGTCTCCGCGCTGATCCACGCCGCGACGATGGTCGCGGCCGGCGTCTACCTCGTCGCGCGGATGTACGGCTTCTACGCGCTGACGCCGACGACGCTCGCGGTGATCGCCTTCATCGGCGGCTTCACCGCGCTGTTCGCGGCGACGATGGGCGTCGTCAAAGACGAGCTGAAGCAGGTCCTCGCGTACTCCACCATCTCGCAGTACGGCTACATGATGCTCGCGCTCGGCGCGGGCGGCTACGTGGCCGCGGTCTTCCACCTGACCACCCACGCGTTCTTCAAGGCCCTGCTGTTCCTCGGCGCGGGCGCGGTGATCATCGCGATGCACCACAACGAAGACATGTGGGACATGGGCGGGCTGAAGGACAAGATGCCCGTCACCTACTACACCTTCCTGGCCGGGTCGCTGGCGCTCGCGGGCATCTTCCCGTTCGCCGGTTTCTGGTCGAAAGACGAGATCCTCTACGAGGCGCTCGTCCACGCGCCGGGCGAGCCGCTGCTGTTCGGCGGCTACCTGATGGGGCTGCTCGCTGTCCCCGTCACCGCCTTCTACACGTTCCGGATGGTCTTCCTGACCTTCCACGGCGAGCCCCGCACCGACACCGCGCGCGACCCCGAACCCATCCGATGGAACGTGAAGGGGCCGCTGACGGTCCTCGGCTCGCTCGCGGTCGTCACCGGCCTCATTAACATGGTGCCGGTCCAGAAGGTCCTCGGACTGGAGGGGATCGACCTGCTCCACCGCTGGCTCGACAACGACTGGGGCGGAATTGAGGGGCTCTCCTCGCACCACTACGGCGACATCGGACCGTACAGTAGCGAGTACATCGTCGGCGGCGAGGTCGCCACGGTGCTCGTCGGTGCGGCCGTCTCGCTCGGACTGGCGCTGACCGGTCTGCTGGTTGCGTGGCGGCTCTACAACGTTCCGTCGCCGACGGAGCACACGGCGAAACTCGGCGGGATCAAAGACGTGCTGTACAACAACTACTACCTCGACGAACTGCAGGTATGGCTCGCGTATCGCACCGAGGACGTCGCCGGCGGCGCCGACACCTTCGACCAAGGTATCGTCGACGGCGTCGTCAACGGCGTCTCCTCGGTGAGTCTCATCGGCGGTGACCGGATCCGGCAGGTGCAGAACGGCGTCGTCTCGCAGTACGCCGCGCTGCTCACGCTGGGGCTGGTCGCGCTGATTCTCGTGCTCGGCGTCACCGGGGGGTGGTTCCTGTGATACTCGAAGCGCTCATCGCGGTCGTCTTCGTGAGCGCGCTCGTCGTCCTCCTCTCGCCGAACGAGTGGGCGGGCCGGCTCGCGTTCGCGCTGAGCCTGATCCCGTTCGCGGGATCGCTGTACCTCTGGTCCGGATTCAACGGCTCCGGAAACGCTCTCACGGGCGGCGACATCGCCTACCAGACCCAGATCGAGTGGCTCGAAGTCGGCGGCCGCTCGGTCTCGTGGTTCGTCGGGCTGGACGGCATCAGCCTCCCGCTCGTCGTGTTGACGACGTTCCTCGTCCCGCTGGCGATAGTCAGCGCGTGGACGCCGATCGACTCGCGCCAGAGCCAGTTCTACGGGCTCATGCTGTTCATGGAGGCGAACCTCCTCGGCGTCTTCACGGCGCTGGACTTCTTCCTCTGGTTCGTCTTCTGGGAGGCCGTCCTCGTCCCGATGTACTTCCTCATCGGCGTCTGGGGCGGCCCGCGCCGGAAGTACGCCGCGATCAAGTTCTTCGTCTACACGAACGCGGCGTCGCTGCTGATGTTCATCGGGTTCATGTCGCTGACGTTCGCGCTCGGCGACTCCGTGACCTCGTTCGCGCTCCCGGAGATCACCGGCGCGATCGCCGACGGCGGACTCGGAACCTGGTTCGGCATCTCGCCGGACCGGATCGCGATGGTCGCGTTCCTCGCGATGTTCGCCGGCTTCGCGGTGAAGGTCCCGATCGTTCCGGTACACACGTGGCTGCCGGACGCCCACGTCGAGGCGCCGACCCCTGTGTCGGTGCTCCTGGCGGGCGTCCTCCTGAAGATGGGGACGTACGCGCTGCTCCGGTTCAACTTCACGATGCTCCCGGAGCAGGCGTCCGCGCTCGCGGTCCCGATCGCCGCGATCGCCGTCATCAGCGTCATCTACGGTGCGATGCTGGCGCTCGCGCAGAAGGACCTCAAGCGCATCGTCGCCTACTCCTCCGTCTCGTCGATGGGGTACGTCATCCTCGGGCTTGTCGTGTTCACCGAGTACGGCGTCGGCGGCGCGACGTTCCAGATGGTCGCGCACGGCCTCATCTCGGGGCTGATGTTCATGGCGGTCGGCGTCGTCTACAACGCGACCCACACGCGGATGGTCGGCGACATGGCGGGGATGGCCGACCGGATGCCGGTCACGGTCGGCATCCTCGTCGCCGGCGCGTTCGGCTACATGGGACTGCCTCTGATGGCCGGCTTCGCCGGTGAGTTCTTCATCTTCGTGGGGTCGTTCTCCGCGCCGGCGCTCCCGTACGCGCCGCTGTTCACGGCGCTCGCGATGTTCGGCATCGTCATCGTCGCCGGCTACCTGTTGTCGGCGATGCAGAGCACGCTATTCGGGCCGTTCGAGCTCTCAACCGACTACGAGGTCGGTCCCGCGCCGTTCCACGACGTCGCCCCGCTTGCGGTCCTGCTGGTGGCGATCATCGTGCTGGGCGTCGCTCCCGACATCTTCTTCGAGATGATCCGTGACGCCGCCGTTCCCGTGGTCGAGGGGGTGAGCATCGATGGTTAACTCGCTCCCGCAGGTGACGGCGTTGCTGCCGGTGCTGCTGCTCGGGTTCACCGGACTCGCGCTGCTGCTCGTCGACACGCTCCGTCCCGACACGCGGTCGAACACTTCGATGGCGGTCGTGAGCGCGCTCGGCGCGCTGGCATCGCTGGCCGCGACGGTCTGGTTCGTCGCCTCCGGGACCGGGAGCGGCGACACCGGCGGCGCGATCCTGCTGTTCGCCGACGCGGTCAAGGTGGACACGCTTGGGCTGTTCTTCACGGCCATCTTCGCGTCCGTGACGTCGCTCGTCGTTGTCGCGGCCCACGACTACTTCCACGACCACCCGAACCCGGCGACGTTCTACTCGCTGACGCTGTTCGCGGCGACGGGCATGTCGCTACTCGCGGTCGCGAACTCGCTCGCGGTCGTGTTCGTCGCCTTGGAGATGGTGTCGCTGCCGTCGTACGTACTCGTCGCGTTCCTGAAGCAGAACCGCGGGAGCGTCGAGGCGGGGCTGAAGTACTTCCTCGTCGGAGCGCTCTCCTCGGCGATCTTCCTGTTCGGCATCTCGCTGGTGTACGCGGCGACGGGGTCGCTGATGCTCGGCGAGGTCGCCGGCGTCCTCGGCGATATCGCCTCCGACGCCAACGGGATCGGCAGCCGAAGCGGGATCGCCGGCCTCGGGATCGTGATGATCCTCGGCGGCGTCGCGTTCAAGACCGCTTCCGTCCCGTTCCACTTCTGGGCGCCGGAAGCGTACGAGGGCGCGCCCGCACCCGTGAGCGCGTTCCTCTCGTCGGCGTCGAAGGCGGCCGGCTTCGTGGTCGCGTTCCGCGTGTTCACCGAGGCGTTCCCGGTCGGCGCGTCGCTGGCGGCCGACATCAACTGGGTGCTCGCCTTCGGGATCCTGGCGGCTGTGACGATGACGCTGGGGAACTTCGCGGCGGCCGTCCAAGAGGAGGTCAAGCGGATGCTCGCGTACTCCTCGATCGGCCACGCCGGCTACGCGCTCATCGGCGTCGCGGCGCTCTCCGCGGACGGGAGCGGTAACGGCGCCGTGATGGGCGCGGCGATGGCGCACCTGCTCGTCTACGGCTTCATGAACACCGGCGCGTTCCTCTTCGTCGCGATGGCGGAGCGGTGGGGCGTCGGCCGGACCTTCGAGGACTACGCCGGGCTGGCCAAACGCGCGCCCGTCGCCTCGACGGCGATGGCCGTGTTCATGTTCTCGCTGGCCGGGCTCCCGCCGTTCGCCGGGTTCTTCTCGAAGTACTTCCTGTTCATGGGAGCCATCGACAACGGCTTCCTGTGGCTAGCGGCGATCGGCGCCGTCAACAGCGTGATCTCGCTGTACTACTACAGCCGGGTCGTGAAGGCGCTGTTCATCGACGATCCCGCGTCGCCGACCGCGCTGGACACGATCGACGTGCGGCCGACGGCGCTGTACGCCGCGGTCGTCTTCGCGGCAGTCGCGACGGTGCTGCTGTTACCCGGCTTCGGCCCGGTCATCGAGACCGCCGAGGCCGCCGCGTCGGCGCTGTTCTAGCGGCGTCGCGGTTCGCGCCCGCTTTTCGTTTTTTTCCGATCGATCAGCCGTCCGGTAACCGCAGGTATTCCCGCGTCCAGTGTTAATATCCGGTATGAGTAGGAATCGGACGTACCGCTGTCTGAACTGTCTGGATCACACCGTGAGCCGGGAGTTCGACACGTCGCACCTCTCGGTGACGTGTCCGAACTGCGGCTCGTTCGAGCGGTTTGTTAACGACGCGGTGTTTCAGCAGTTCCGCGCGTTCGAGGAGTCGCCGCCCGCGGAGCTCGACTGGGCGCGGCTGGACCGCACGGAGAAGTTGATCGTCTCGGAGCGGCTCGTCCGCTCGACGAAGACGCTGGCCGACTTCGACGTCGTGGAGGGGGAAGCGACGGTCGGCGAGGACGAGGCAGCGGCCGGAGACGGGGAGGCAGCGGCCGGAGATTGAGTCAGCGCGCGTACAGCTTCCCGCCGACGAGCGACGCGAGGCCGTCGCCGTCGTTCGGGGTGACGGCCACGTACGGCCGGTCGACTGGGCCGAAAACGTCGACGACGCGGCCGACCGTCGAGAGCGACTCGTCGACGACGGCCGAGCCGATCCGCGGCGGCTCCTCGCCGCGGTCGCCGCGGGCGATCGCGAGCCCCCCGGCGGTGCGGACCACGGTACCGACTCGCCGCATCGTCACTCGCGGATGACCCCGAGGTAGGCGGCGACCGCCTGCACGAGGTCGTTCTTCGCGGTGTCTTCGGTGCCGCGCACGACGACCGCGCCCCGCGGCTCGAACTCGCGGGAGTACGTCTTGTCGCGCTCGATCACAGCGTCGTAGCCGACTTGCTGGACCGCCTTAGCGATCTCGTCGACGGTGGGCTCGGAGATCGCGAGGTCCGCCGGCACGCGGCGGCCCTCCGAGCGCGACCGCTCGGCGTCGAAGTACGCGGGATAGACGACGTTCTCGACCATACCGGAGAGGCGAGCGCGCGGCCTAAGGTCGTTTCGGACCCGCGCGGCCGCAGACGCTGGGCGACCCGCGTCGCGGCCGCGGTCCCGCACCGGCGTCGTGGCACCCGGTTACGACGTTCTGAACTCGAATCTTGCGCCGCCGGACTCGCCGGTCACCGCGCGCGCCTCCCACCCGTGAGCCTCGGCGATACGTTCGCTGATCGCGAGCCCGAGGCCGGTCCCGTCCTCGTCCGTCGTGAAGCCGGTGTCGAACACGCGCTCCGTCTCCTCGGGGAGTCCGCAGCCGTCGTCCTCGACGAAGAACCCGGTCCCTCCGTCGCCGTCCGATCGGGGCGAGGCCTCGCCCACGCGGACGGTGAGGCCCTCCGCAGCGCACCCGTCGTCGACGGTGGTCGGTCGGCCGCCGGCGGACCCGAGTTCGACGCTCTCGCCGGGCTCCGCCCGGCCGTCAGTCGGGCCGTGCTCGACGCTGTTCCGGAACACGTTCTCGAAGAGCTCGCGCGTTCTGGCGGGGTCAGCGTCGAGGGTCACGTCCCCTTCCACGACCAGCTCGGCCCCGCCGGTGTCGACGCTCGCCCAGGCGTCTCTCGCGAGCGCCGCGATCGAGGCGCGCTCCGTCTCGCCGACCGACCGGCCCTGTCTGGCCAGCGAGAGCAGGTCGTCGACGAGCTCGCCCATCCGCCCCAGCGCCTCGCCCGCCTTGGGGAGGTGAGCCGTGTCGCCGGTGTCGCTCGCGAGCTCGACGTACCCCTGCGCGACGCCGAGCGGGTTCCGGAGGTCGTGCGAGACGATGCTCGCGAACTCGTCGAGCCGCTCGTTCTGCTCCCGGAGGGTGGCCTCGCGCTCGCGCCGGTCCGTGACGTCCGTGTAAATCGCGTACCCGGAGGCGTTCTCCGCGTCGAGCCGGATCGGGATGACGTGCAGGATGAAGTGGCGGAGTCCGTCCGCCGTCTTCCGGGTCACCTCTCGCCGGACGTTCTCGCCGCGTTGGAGCCGCTCGTTGAGGTCGATTGCCTCCTCGACCGCGCCGTCCTCAACCGGGACGATGTAGTCGTCGAGGGACTCGCCCCCGACTGCCTCCGCGTCGTAGCCGAACGTCTCCTCGAAGGCGTCGTTGACCCGGTGGACGACCGGTTCGCCGTCGACGTAATCGTACGCGACCGCGGGGTCCGGGACGTTCGAGAACAGCGCGAGCAGGCGGTCGCGCTCGCTCCGGAGCGCCTCGTCGGCCCGGATCCGATCGAGGGTCTCCTCGACGTGAGAAGCGAGCAGTCCGGCGAGGCGTCGATCGGCCTCGCTGAACCCGTCCGGGTCGTCCGTCACCAGTTGGAAGACCGTGTCGTCGCCGACGGGAAGGGTGAGAACCGTGTCGTACGGGCTCTCGGCGTTCGGATTCGGTTCCACGACCGGTTCGCCGGTCACCGCGACGGTCCCGGCGGCCCCGCTCCCGACTCGGACGCGGTTGCAGTCCTCGATCGGAACCTCGGCCGAGGCCGCGATCGGCTCGATCCACTTCCCGTCGCGTACGCCGACGAGGCAGTGGTGCGGCGGGAACACCTCGTCCGCGACGGCGATCGCGGCCCGGTGCGTTTCCTCCACGGACCGGACCGACGCGAGTCGCGTCGCCCCGGCGTTGAGTCGCTCGACCCGTGAGGGCGGTCGGGACGGATCGGACCGGACTGACCCGTCGCGCGCGAGGAGCCACCGGACGGTCGCCGCCACGTCGGCGGTCGTCGTCGACACGGCGTCGACGGTCGGGGCCGTCGCCACGTCACCGGCCGGGTCGTCTACGAGGGCGACGACCGGGAGGGACTCGCGGCCGTCGCGGACGCGAGCGAGCCCGGCGGCGTCGCTGACGACCGCGAGGTCGACGTCGCGCAGGCTCTCCTCGTCGACCTCGTTCGGCTCTGCGGATCGCGCTGTCGCGTCGTCGGGGAGATCGGCTGAGATGTGAGCATCGGTAGCGAGGACCAGTACCACCGGTCTTTCGCTCGGCGCGGCGTTCACTGTGATCCGGAAACGGGTCGACGCGATGATAAGTATTCCCTTCGTCGGGGGAGCTCGAGACGCCCCGACTCGCGGGCCGCCGACCCGACGCGACCCACCCCGGAACCCTTTTGCACGAACACGGGTCACGTTCCTGTAATGAGCGATCTCGAAGCGGAGTACCGTCTCGACTACTTCGAGGAGGAAGGGTTCGTCCGGAAGGAGTGCACCTCCTGCGGCGCGCACTTCTGGACCCGAGACGGCGACCGCGAACTCTGCGGGGAGCCGCCCTGCGAGGACTACAGCTTCATCGACGACCCCGGCTTCCCGGAGCCGCGGTCGCTGTCCGAGATGCGGGAGGCGTTCCTCTCCTTCTTCGAGGAACACGGCCACGAGCGGATCGACCCGTACCCGGTCGCGGCGAACCGCTGGCGCGACGACGTCCTCCTGACGCAGGCGTCGATCTACGACTTCCAGCCGCTCGTCACCTCGGGGCAGACCCCGCCGCCGGCGAACCCCCTCACCATCTCGCAGCCGTGCATCCGGATGCAGGACATCGACAACGTCGGCAAGACCGGCCGGCACACGATGGCGTTCGAGATGATGGCCCACCACGCGTTCAACACGCGCGAGGAGGTCGACGAGGACGAGTACGCCTACCACGGCGAGGTGTACTGGAAGGACGAGACGGTCGCGTACTGCGACGAGCTGTTCGAGAGCCTCGGCGCCGATCTGGACGAGATCACCTATATCGAGGACCCGTGGGTCGGCGGCGGCAACGCCGGGCCGGCGATCGAGGTCATCTACAAGGGCGCCGAGCTGGCGACGCTCGTCTTCATGTGCATGGAGCGGGACCCGGACGGCGACTACGAAATGAAGGACGGGAACACGTACTCGTTCATGGACACGTACATCGTCGACACCGGGTACGGGCTCGAGCGGTGGACGTGGATGAGCCAGGGGACGGCGACCGTGTACGAGGCCGTCTACCCCGACGCGATCGACTTCCTGAAGGAGAACGCGGGGATCGAGCACACGGAGGAAGAGCAGGCGCTCGTCCACCGCGCCGCGAAGCTCTCCGGTCGGCTCGACATCGACGACGTCGACGACGTGGAAGACGCGCGCGGCGAGATCGCCGACCGGCTCGACGTCGACGTCGACCGGCTCCGCGAGCTCGTCGAGCCCCTCGAATCCATCTACGCGATCGCCGACCACTCGCGGACGCTCGCGTACATGTTCGGCGACGGGATCGTGCCCTCGAACGTCGGCACGGGCTACCTCGCCCGGATGGTGCTCCGGCGGACGAAGCGGCTCGTCGACGAGGTCGACGTCGACGCCCCGCTCGACGAGCTCGTCGACATGCAGGCCGAGCGCCTCGGCTACGAGAACCGCGACACGATCCGCGAGATCGTCCGCACCGAGGAGCGGAAGTACCGCGAGACGCTCGAACGCGGCTCCCGCAAGGTGGAGTCGCTCGCCGACGAGTACGCCGGCACCGGCGAACCGATCCCGACCGAGACGCTCCTCGAGCTGTACGACTCCCACGGGATCCAGCCGGACATGGTCGCCGACATCGCGGCCGAGCGGGGCGCGACGGTCGACGTACCGGACGACTTCTACGGGCTCGTCGCCGACCGCCACGAGGAGGCGGACGCCGACGAGGCGGAAGACGCGGCCGACGAGCGGCTCGGCGACCTCCCGGAGACCGAGAAGCTGTTCTACGACGACCAGGGCCGAACCGAGTTCGAGGCCGTCGTCCTCGACGTCTTCGAGCGCGAGGACGGCTACGACGTCGTCTTGGACCAGACGATGTTCTACCCCGAGGGCGGCGGACAGCCCGCCGATCGCGGGCAGCTCACCGCCGGCGAGACGACGGTGGACGTCGTCGACGTGCAGGAGGAAGGTGGCGTCGTGCTCCATCGAACCGACGCCGACCCCGGCAAGGGGGAGTTCGTCAAGGGCCAGGTAGACGGCGACCGCCGCGACCGACTCCGCGCGCACCACACGGCGACGCACCTGATCGGCCACGCCGCCCGCGAGGTGCTCGGCGAACACGTCCGGCAGGCCGGCGCGCAGAAGGGGATCGACTCCTCGCGGCTCGACGTCCGCCACTACGAGCGGATCACCCGCGAGGACGTCAAGCGGATCGAGCGCGTCGCCAACGAGCTCGTCCGCGACGACGTGCCCGTGCGCCAGGAGTGGCCCGACCGCAACGAGGCCGAGGCCGAACACGGCTTCGACCTCTATCAGGGGGGTGTCCCGCCGGGAACGAACGTCCGGCTGATCCACGTCGGCGACGCTGACGTGCAGGCGTGCGCGGGCACTCACGTCGACCGGACGGGCGAGATCGGCGCCGTCAAAGTGCTGAAGACGGAACCCGTCCAGGACGGCGTCGAGCGGATCGTATTCGCCGCGGGCGGCGCGGCGATCGAGGCGACCCAGCGCACGGAGGACGCGCTGTACGACGCCGCGAGCGTGCTCGACGTCGACCCGCTCGACATCCCCGAGACGGCCGAGCGGTTCTTCGAGGAGTGGAAGGCGCGCGGCAAGGAGATCGAGTCGCTGAAAGAGGAGCTCGCCGCCGCGCGGGCCTCCGGCGGCGCCGACGCCGAGGAGGTCGACGTGGGCGGTGCCGCGGCCGTGATCCAGCGGCTCGACGGCGACGCCGACGAACTGCGCGCGACCGCGAACGCGCACGTCGACGACGGGAAGGTCGCGGTCGTCGGGAGCGGGGCGGACGGCTCCGCGAGCTTCGTCGTCGGCGTCCCCGACGGCGTCGACGTCAACGCCGGACAGGTCGTCGCCGACCTCGCCGGCCGCGTGGGCGGCGGCGGCGGCGGACCCCCGGACTTCGCGCAGGGCGGGGGCCCCGACGTCGACGCCCTCGACGACGCGCTCGCGGCGGCGCCGGACGTCCTTCGGAGCCTCCAAGAGGCCTAACCCACCCGCGAGTTCACCATGCCACACGCGAACAACGGCGGCGTCTCGGTCCGCTACGAGGTCGACGCGCCGGACGCGGGCGATCCCGACGAGGCGGTCGTGTTCTGCGGCGACGTCGGGCTCGGCGCCTGGCAGTTCGGCTGGCAGCACGCCGCGCTGGCGGGGCCGCACACGGTGATAACGCCCGAGACGCGCGGGGTCGGCCGGTCCGACGCGCCGCCCGGCCCGTACGCGGTCGAAGGCCTCGCCGCCGACGTCGACGCGGTATGCGCCGCGGAGGGGATCCGGAACGCCCACCTCGTCGGATACGGCCTCGGCGGGATGGTCGCGCTCACGGCCGCGCTCGCCTCCTCGCGCCCGGCGAGCCTGACGGTCGTCGGCACGCCGCCCGCGGGCGACGCTTACAACCCCGACGGCGTGTGGGCCGATCCCACCGACCCGGCGGCGGTGGAGGGATCCCTCCACGGCCTGCTCTCCGTCGACTTCCGCGAGGCGCACCCCGACGCGCTCCCGCGGATCGCCGAGTGGCGGCTCGCCGAGGACGCCGACCGCGAGACGTTCGAGGCGCACCGCGCGGCCGTCGAATCGTTCGACGTCGCCGACCGGCTCTACGAGGTCACGACGCCGACGCTCGTCGTCCACGGGACCGACGACGCCGTCTGTCCGGTGTCGGCGGCGAAGACGCTCGCGGAGGGGCTCCCCCGCGGCGAGCTCCACGTGGTCGAGGGCGCGCGGCACTTCGTCGGCGTCGAGGCGTCGGCCGCGGTCAACGACGCGCTGGCCGGGTGGCTCGCGGAGCACGGCGCCGACCCGCTCTCCGGGTGACCCGTTCGGTCCCCTCGGATCGACCCCTCCCGGACGCCGGTAGCGCTTCCCGCCGCCGCAACCGTTTTGCGTCCGTCCCGCCTCGGTGCGGGCAATGACACGGCTTCGGTTCGCCCTGCTGAACGCGGCCCACGACGGCGCCGACACCCGGCGGAACTTCCGACGGGAGCTCGACGCCGACCTCGTCGAGTTCGACGCGGTCGACGGACACCTTCCCGACCACACCGACTTCGACGGCGTGGTGGTCACCGGCTCGCGGTCGTCGGTCTACTGGGACGAGGCGTGGATCCCCGCGCTCGTGGACTACGTCGCGGACGCCGCCGAGGCCGGCGTCCCGGTGCTCGGCGTCTGTTACGGTCACCAGGTGCTCGCGGAGGCGCTCGGCGGGCGCGTGGCGGGGATGGACGGCTTCGAGATCGGGTACAACGCCGTGCGTCGGCGCGGCGACGACGAGCTGTTCGACGGGATCGACGAGGAGTTCACGGCGTTCACCACCCACGGCGACGCGGTGATCGACCTCCCGCCGAGCGCGACGCTGCTCGCCGAGAACGACCACGGCGTCCACGCCTTCCGCGACGGCCACTGCTGGGGCGTGCAGTTCCACCCGGAGTACGACGTCGACACCGCCCGCGAGGTCACCGAGGGGAAACGCGAGCGGCTCGGCGACGCCCGGGTCGACGCCGTTCTCGACGGCATCACCCCGTCGGCGCACGAGGCCGCCTGCGAGGTGAAGGGCCTGTTCGACAACTTCACCGAGTACGCCCGGCGGCTGCGATCGGAGCGCGAGTCGCGGGCGGCGGCCGACGACTGAGCGGTCGCGCCCCGGCGGCCGCGGCGCTGGTTCGGCCCTGCAAAGCGGGACGCCGCGCGGGTCGAACACGCTTATACCGCTCCCGCCCGGAACCACGGTATGAACGTAGTACCGGACACCAGTGCGGTCGTCGACGGCCGCGTGTCCGAACGCGTCGCGGACGGAACCTACGAGGGGGCGACGGTCCTCGTCCCCGAGGCCGTCGTCGGAGAGCTGGAGTCGCAGGCGAACGACGGGCTGGAGTCGGGGTGGGACGGCCTGAGCGAGCTCAAGCGCCTCGCCGACCTCGCCGACGAGGGGACGATCGAGCTCCGGTACGTCGGCGAGCGCGCCGACGGGGACGCCCGATCGCACGCCCACGAGGGCGACGTCGACGCCCTGATCCGCGACATCGCGGCCGACCACGACGCGACGCTTCTCTCGAGCGACATCGTCCAGGCGGAGGTCGCCCGCGCGAAGGGGATCGACGTCGAGTACGTCGAGCCGGTCGCCCGCGGCGTCGTCGACGAGCTTCCGATTCAGGAGTTCTTCACCGACGAGACGATGTCGGTCCACCTCAAGACGGGGACGAAGCCGAAGGCGAAGCGCGGTGCCCTCGGCGAGATGCGGTACGAGATCATCGACGAGGAGCCGACGAGCGAGGCGCAGATGGACGAGTGGGCGACCGCCATCGTCGACTTGGCCCGCCAGTCCAACGAGGGGTTCATCGAGCTCTCCGACGACGGCATGGACATCGTCCAGTTCAGGAACTACCGGATCGCGGTCGCGCGACCGCCGTTCGCGGACGGGATCGAGGTCACGGCGGTCCGCCCGATCGCGAAGACGACGCTCGACGACTACGAGTTCGCCGACGAGCTCCGCGAGCGGTTCAAAGAGCGGAAGCGCGGCGTCCTGATCTCCGGGTCGCCCGGCGCCGGGAAGTCGACGTTCGCGCAGGCGGTCGCGGAGTTCCTCAACGACAGCGACTACGCCGTGAAGACGATGGAGAAGCCGCGCGACCTCCAGGTCGGCCCGGAGATCACCCAGTACGGCGCCCTCGGCGGCGAGATGGAGAACACGGCCGACTCGCTCCTCTTAGTCCGCCCCGACTACACCATCTACGACGAGGTGCGGAAGACGAACGACTTCGAGGTGTTCTCCGACATGCGGATGGCAGGCGTCGGGATGGTCGGCGTCGTCCACGCCTCCCGCGCCATCGACGCGCTCCAGCGGCTCGTCGGCCGCGTCGAGCTGGGGATGATCCCCCAGATCGTCGACACCGTGGTGTACATCGAGGCCGGCGAGGTCCACACGGTCTACGACGTGACGACCGAGGTGAAGGTGCCCGCCGGACTCACCGCCGAGGACCTCGCCCGCCCGGTCATCCAGGTGTCGAACTTCGAGACCGGCCGTCCGGAGTACGAGATCTACACGTTCAACCGACAGGTCGTCACGGTCCCGCTGAACGACGAGGACGGCGAAGGCGAGAGCGAGACCGGCGTCGGTCGCATCGCCAAACAGGAGATCGAACGCGAGATCCGCTCGGTCGCGCACGGCCACGTCGACGTCGAGCTCAGGGGGAACGACGAGGCGGTCGTGTACGTCTCCGAGGGCGACATCGGCACCGTCATCGGCAAGGGGGGCGGCCGCATCAGCGACATCGAAAACCGGCTCGGCATCGAGATCGACGTCCGCACCCACGACGAGAAGCCGGAGGATTCGCGCGGCACCGGTGCCGGCAGCCGCGGCGCGGCCGGAGGGGGAGATGGCCGAGGCGGACAGGTCGGCGAGGAGCGCGGCACCGTCGTCCAGCCGGAGATCACGTCCCGGCACGTCGTCATCGACGTCGACGACGGCGTCGGCGAGACGGTGGAGGTGCGCGCGGACGGCGAGTACCTGTTCACCGCCACCGTGGGGCGCGGCGGCGAGGTGCAGGTGTCCCGCGGCTCGGCCATCGCCGAGGAGTTGGAGGACGCGATCGACCGCAAGCGAACCGTGACGGTCGTTCCGGCTCGCTGACGCGGCCGATACGCCGCGTCTCGCCCGCCGATATCGGCGTCGTTCGACTCCCCGATATTCGTCGATCGTCGAACTTCATCCCTCCTGAAAGATAACGCTTTTTTGGCGGTGGTCGGAACGTCACTGCATGTCAGACGAGTTAAAGCGCGGGCTCGAAGGCGTCCTCGTCGCGGAGTCGGAGCTGAGCCACGTCGACGGCGAGGTCGGTAGGCTCGTGTACCGTGGGTACGACATCGAGGACCTCGCTCGCGGCGCGAGCTACGAGGAGGTGCTGTACCTCCTCTGGCACGGTTCGCTGCCGACGCGCGAGGAGCTCGACGCGTTCGCCGCGAACCTGGCCGCGGAGCGGGCCGTCGACGACGACGTCCTCGAGACGGTCCGGACCCTCGCCGACGCCGGCGAGCGGCCGATGGCCGCCCTCCGGACGGCGACCTCCATGCTGTCGGCGTACGACCCCGACGCGGACACGGACGACGACGATGTCACGGAGACGGCCCGCCGGCAGGGCCGTCGGATCACGGCGAAGGTCCCCACCGTCCTCGCGGCCTTCGAACGCGCGCGTCAGGGCGAGGCGCCGCTCGCCCCGAACCCGGACCTCTCGTACGCCGGGAACTTCCTCTACATGCTCACCGGCACAGAGCCCGACGCCGTCAGCGAGGAGACGTTCGACATGGCCCTCACGCTCCACGCCGACCACGGGCTCAACGCTTCGACGTTCACGGCGATGGTGATCGGATCGACGCTGGCCGACGTCTACTCCGGCGTCACCGGGGGGATCGGCGCGCTCTCCGGCTCGCTCCACGGCGGCGCGAACCAAGACGTGATGGAAGTGCTCTACGAGATCGACGACTCCGCGAAGGACCCGGTCGCGTGGGTGAAAGACGCCCGCGAGAACGGCCGGCGCATCCCCGGCTTCGGCCACCGCGTGTACAAAGTGAAGGACCCGCGGGCGAAGATCCTCCAGGAGAAGCTGCGGGACCTCTCCGAGTCGTCAGGCGACACGAAGTGGCTCGACTACACCACCGCGATCGAGGAGTACCTCACCGACGAAGGACTGTTAGACAAAGGTATCGCGCCGAACGTCGACTTCTACTCCGGCTCCGTCTACGACTCGCTCGGTATCCCGGTCGACATGTACACGCCCATCTTCGCGATGAGCCGCGCCGGCGGTTGGATCGCCCACATGGTCGAGTACCAGGCCGACAACCGCCTCATCCGTCCGCGCGCCCGGTACACCGGCCCCGAGAGCGCCGAGATCGTTCCGATCGACGAGCGGTAGACGGAGCGGCAGCGGTCTCTCGCGACGCGGCCGACCTCTAAACCGAGCGACCTACGCGCCCCACCGCTCCCGGGCGAACTTCGTCAACAACGGGAGGTCGTCGAGGTGGAGCAGCTTCGCCATCGCGGCCTTGTTCCCCTGATTCGCCTGTTCAAGCGTGTTGTCGTCGGTCCGGCGGAGGTCCTCCATGAACCGGTCGTACCGCTCGTTCGGCGCGAGGTACAGCAGTCGGGTGAGCATCAGCCGGGCGCGCATCCGCGGGGCCACGTCCCGGTGCCAGAGCCGCTCGTAGACGGCGAGGCTCTCGGCGTCGAGGCGCCGCTCCGAGTCGGTGAGACACCGGTCGATGGTGGCGGCCGCGGCGCGGGCCGACTTCATCCCCTTGTGGATCCCCTCGCCCCACAGCGGGTCGATGGTGGGCACGGTGTCGCCGATCGCGAGGAACCGGTCGGTGTGCATCTCGTCGGGCATCTGGATGTGCGCGGAGCCGCGGTGGATCGTGTCGTCGATCTGTTCGGCGTCCGCGAACCGGGGATCGCGCTCGATCCAGTCGTTGAGGTAGCCGTCGACGGTTTTCCCCTCTTCGGCGAACTCGCGGTGGCGGTCGTTCTGGATGTAACAGATGCCGACCTTCGCGGTGTCCTCACCGGTCGCGAAGATCCACGAGTAGCCGCCGGGGGCGATGTCGTGGTCGAGCCGGAGCATCATCGCCCGCCGCAGGTCGGCGTACTCGGGGTGGTTCATCTCGACGCCCTCCATCTCGTACTCGATGCCGATCGCCTGGTTCTCCCGTTCGAGGTCGACCACGTCGAGCGCGCTCGCGATCGGCGCTGCCGGGCCGGTGGCATCGACCACCACCTCGGCGTACACCTCCTCGTCGCCGTCGTACCGAACGCCCTCGACGACCCCGTCGTCGTCGAGGATCGGGCGGGAGACGCGCGAGTCGAACCGGTACTCCGCGCCGTTCTCGCGGCCGTCCTCGACGAGGAAGCGCTTGAAGTCGGCGAACTCCAAGACCGCGCCGGGCTGGTAGCTCTCGTAGTAGCTGTTCGGCGACTCCAGGACCACGTCGTCGGTGTACGACATCACGACGTCGTCGGGGATCCCGAAGGCCGACATCATCGACGGGAAGGTCCCCGCGGTCGACTTGTTGCTCTGGCGGGGGAACTCGGCCTCCGGCTCCGTTTCGAGAACGACGACGTCGTAGTCGCGTGTCGCCAGGTCGCGGGCGCACTGCGCCCCCGCTGGTCCGGCGCCCGCGATAACGACGTCGTAGCGATCAACCATATACAATGTAATTCGGACCCACGTAATTAGGCTTGCTGAAACCGGTCACGAACAGGGCGTGAGCCGGCTCCGTCGCCGGAATTTGGCTCTCGGCCGAGGTCGGAATGTCGGGCGCTTCGGCGGTCGCCGGTCGTCAAAAAAATCGGTCACGAAGACGGACGGCGGCGTCAGTAGAACTCGCGGACGAGGTCGGTCGCGCCCTCGGGCGCGCCGTCCGGGATGACCGACATGTCCTCGTCGACGCCGTGCTGCTCGTGGTACGGCACCGACTCTTCGTTCTGGTAGATGACGCCCTGGTGTTCCTTCTCGGAGTCGAGGATGACGTCTTTCGCGTCGCCGCGGTCGGTCGGGTCGTGGTCCGTCTCCTTCAGGTCGACCAGCGAGTCGCGGAAGTAGTCGTACGTGTCGACGTCGTTGAAAGTGACGCACGGCGAGTAGACGTTGACGAAGCCGAACCCGTCGTGCTCGACCGCCTTCTGGATGATCTCCTGGTGGCGGAGCGCGTCGGAGGAGAACGACTGCGCGATGAACGTCGCGCCCGACGCCAGCGCCAGCGCGTGCGGGTTGACCGGGGGCTGCTTCGGCCCGTCGGGGGTCGTTGACGTCTCGAAGTCCTCGCGCGAGGTGGGCGACGCCTGCCCCTTCGTCAGCCCGTAGATGCGGTTGTCCATCACGACGTACGTCATGTCGACGTTGCGCCGGACGGCGTGGACGAAGTGGCCCGCGCCGATGGAGTAGCCGTCGCCGTCGCCGCCGGCGACCATCACTTCGATGTCGGGGCGGGCCATCTTGACGCCGGTCCCGACCGGAAGCGCGCGTCCGTGAACGCCGTGGAGCGCGTAGCTGTGCATGTACGTGCCGATCTTGCCGGAACAGCCGATGCCGGCGACGACGAAGGTGTTGTCGGGGTCGTTGCCCGTCTCCGCGAGGGCCTTCATCATCCCGTTCATGGTGCCGAAGTCGCCGCATCCCGGGCACCACGTCGGCTGCTTGTCGGACTTGAAATCGGTGAATCGAATGTCTGAGCTCATTGGTTACGCCTCCGCCCCCTCCGCGAGGGTCGCTTTGATCTCCGCTGCGAGTTCGTCGGCCTTGAATCGCACGCCGTTGTACTTGTTCACGCGGTCGACGCGCGCGAGTACGTCGTGCTCGACCAGGTCCGCGAACTGCCCCTGTTCGTTGCACTCGACGACGACGACGTTCTCCGCGGCCTCGACGTCGTCGGTGAGGTCCGGCCGCGGGAAGACGTACGGCACCGAGAGCACCCGCACGTCGAGCCCCTCGTCGTCGAGCATCTCGACCGCCTCGGCGAGCGCGCCCTCGTTTGACCCCCACGTGATCACGAGCGTGTCGGCGTCCGCGTCGCCGAACTCGCGCGGGCTCCAGTCCTCGCGCTCGCGGGCCGTCTCGACTTTCTGGTTGCGCTTGTCGACCTGTGCGACGCGCATCTCGGTGTCCTCGGTCCGGCGGCCCTGCTCGTCGTGTTCGAGCCCGGTGGACATGTGCGCGCCGTCGGCGGTGCCGGGGAACGCCCGCGGCGACACCCCGTCGTCGGTGATCTCGTGGGGCTGGAAGCCGCCGGAGTCGCTCATGTGGTCGTCGATGTCGGCCTCGTCGACGACGAAGCCGCGGTCGACCTCGACCGCGTCCATGTCGAACGTGTCCGGGGAGAACGTCTGCTCGGTGACCGCCATCGAGAGGTCGGCGGTGAGGTAGACGGGGAGCTGGTACTTCTCGGCGAGGTTGAACGCCTCGACCGTCTTCCAGAAGCACTCGTCGATGGTCGTCGGCGCGAGCACGAACCGCGGCACCTCGCCGTGGCCGCCGTACAGCATCTGGTTCAAGTCGCCCTGCTCCTGTTTCGTCGGCATCCCGGTCGAGGGGCCGGAGCGCATCACGTTACAGATGACGAGCGGCGTCTCCGAGGTGGCGATGAGCCCGAACGTCTCCGTCATCAGGTCGATCCCGGGCCCGGAGGTCGCGGTCATCGACCGCGCGCCCCCGCGGGCCGCGCCGAGCGCCATGTTGATCGCGGAGAGCTCGTCTTCGGCCTGCACGACGTGGCCGCCGTAGCGCTCGATCCGGCCGGTGAGGTACGTCATCACGTCGGTCGCGGGCGTGATCGGGTAGCCGGCATAGAAGCGGCAGCCGGCGGCGATGGCGCCCATGCCGATGGCCTCGTCGCCGTTGAGGAGGACGTAGTCCTCGTCGGTGGTCTCTAAGTCGTAGTCGAACTCGTGGTCGTACTCCTCGCCGACGTACGACCGCCCCGCGCGGGCGGCCTCCTTGTTGTTGTCGACGAGCTTCTGGCCCTTGTCTGCGAATCGCTTCTCCAGGGCGGAGTCGAGGTTCTCGATGGGGAACTCGGCGACCTCGCAGGCCGCGCCGAGCGCGACGACGTTCCGCATGATCGCCCCGCCGGCCTCCTCGGCGAGCCGCTTGAGCGGGACGTCGATCCCGGTCATCTCCCCGGGGATCTCGACGTCCTGCATCGTGGTCCGCTCGCCGTCGTAGATGATCACCGACCCCTCGTGGAGCTCGTCGAGGTTCTCCTCGATGGTCCGGGGGGTCAACGCGATGAGCACGTCGAGCCGGTCAACGACGCTCTGTACCTTGTCGACGGAGGTTCGCACCTTATAGGCGGTGTAACCGCCACGGATCCGCGAGGCGAAGTCCTTCGACGTGAACACGTGTCGACCCGCCCGAGAGAGCGCTTGCGCGAAGATCTTCCCGGTCGAGTCGATGCCGTCGCCGGCCTCCCCGCCGACGGCCCAGTTGAAGTCCGCAGCCATGCTATGTCGCAGTTTTCGCCGGACTCATCAAAAGACTTCTGGAAGGAGCTACCAGCGGCTTTTCAAACATTCGTCCATATTTAATCGTATATATGGATATACAACAAAAAATTCCTATCTAAAACCGTCTCAGGTGGACGATCGTTTTCCATTTTTCCTCACGATCGACCCTCTGCGTCGCAGTCGGTTTTCGACGTTCGTCGAATCCCGAGCGCCCGTCACCGGCCGGTCGTCTCAGACGCGGGCAACACCGACGCGGACGGGAACACGTTTGTGTCCGCCGACCGGATCCGTCGTATGGACACGACAGCGACGGTCAGCGCGGTCGAGGCGGTCGGCCGCGACACGTACGCCCTCCGGTTCGACGCGCCGGACGGGTTCGCCGCCGAACCCGGTCAGTTCGTCAGGCTCGGCACCGAGATCGACGGCGAGTCGGTCGCCCGCTTCTACACCCTCTCGTCGCCCACGGTCGGGGACAGCTTCGAGGTCACGGTCGGCATCGATCCCGAGGAGGGCGGCGAGTTCTCCGCGTTCCTCGCCGACGCGGAGGCGGGCACGGAGATGACGCTCTCGGGCCCGTTCGGCGACCAGCACTACGACGGCGAGCCGCGAGCGGTCGTGATCGCGGGCGGCCCGGGCGTCGGCCCGGCGGTCGCCATCGCGGAGCGCGCGCTCGACGACGGCGCGGAGGCCGCGGTCGTCTACCGCGACGACGGCGTGTCGCACGCGGACCGCTTGGACCGGCTGAAGGAGCGCGGCGCCGCGATCCACCTCCTCGACGCCGACGAGGAACTCGACGACGCGGTCGCCGAGGCGCTGACGGGCGTCGACGGCGAGACCGTCTTCGTGTACGGCTTCGCCGATTTGGTGGCCGACGCCGAGGCCGCAATCGACGCCGCCGGCGGCGACGCGGACGCCGCGAAGGTCGAGAACTTCGGCTAGACGCGGTTCGGTACGTTTCGGTTGAACGTTACTGAATCGCTGGTCGGGGATCGACGGAGAACACCGCCAAAGCCCCAGGCGCGAGGCGGGCGCACGCTCGCTGCGCTCCTCAGTCGTTCGCTGCGCTCACTCCTTACGGTGCTTGCGTCGCCTCCGCCCGCCTCGCGCCTGCCCCTTTGAATCCCACCCGTCCGCACCGTCCCGCACCTCAACCTCCCCAGCCTCGTCAGTCGCCCTCCGCGTCGCTCCGGGCGACTGACTCCCTCGCGCGTGCTGCTCGGCCGCCAGGCGGCCTCGCAGGCACGCGCCGACCGCGATCCGCCGCGGATCAGTCTCCGAAGTAGTCCGCCAGCCGCTCCGCGGCCTCCACGGCGCGGGGGGTGACGAGGGCGAACCGGATCCACTCGTCGCGCGCGCTGCCGAACGCCTCGCCGGGCATCCCGGCGACGCCGGCCTCGTCGACTAACCGCTTCACGTTCGCCATCGTCCCGGGGAAGCCCTCGAAGCGCGCCAGCACGTAGAAGGCGCCCTCGGGGCGGCTGTACTCCGCGCCGGCCGCGTCGAGCGCGTCGGTGAACGCGTCCGCCCGGTCCGCCAGCAGCTCGCGGGCCTCCGCGTAGTACTCGGGCGGCGTCTCCGCGAGCGCGTGGTGGACCGCGTACTGCGACGGCCGGGGGCCCGCGACGTTCACGAGCATGTGCCGCGTCTTCGCGTCGCCGACGTGGCCCGCCGGGAGTATCCCGTACCCCACTCTGAAGCCCGTGATCGCCATCGACTTCGAGAAGCCGCTGGTGACGATCACGCGGTCGGAGTCCAGCGTCAGCGCCGACTCGAAGCGGCCGGTCTGGTCGAAGTGGTCGTACACCTCGTCGACGAGGACGAGGGCGTCTACCGCGTGCGCGATCTCGACGACCTCGCGAACCGCGTCGAGGTCGTACACGGCTCCCGTGGGGTTGTTCGGCGTGTTCAAAACGATCAGCGCGGTGTCCGCGCTCGCGGCCTCGCGGATCGCCGCGACGTCGAGGCCGCCGTCGCGCTCGGTCGGGACGAGCGCCGCCTCGCCGCCGAGCATGTCCACCTTCCCGGGGTAGTACGGGTAGACCGGATCGAGGAGGACGGCCTCGTCGCCGGCGTCCCGATCGAACGCGCGCGCCATCGCGAGGTAGTTCGCCTCGCCGGTCCCGTTCGTGACGACGACGCGGTCGACGTCGACGCTCCGCCGCTCGGCGATCGCCTCCCGGAGCTCCAGCAGGCCCTCGCTCGGCGGGTACTGGAAGGCGTCCGGGGGGAGGTCGGCGTACTCGCGGAGCGCCTCCCGCAGCGCGGCGGGCGGCTCCCAGTCGGGGTTGCCGCTCACCATGTCGATGACGTCGCGGTCGGCCGCGGCCGCGTACTGCATCACGTGGAAGAACTTCGGCTCCTCGTACTCCATACCGACCGCTGGGCGGCGTCCGCCGTGGCTCTTTCGACCGGCGGCGCGCCCGAGTCAAACGGACGGCGCGCTCGCGCGACCGGCTGGACCGCCCTCCGCCGGTCGCCCGAATCCGGAGGTTTCACTTACGGCCCCAGCCACCCGGTGGTATGAACAAACGCGGCCACGTCCTCAACGCCTTGCTGCTCGCGCTCGGGCTCGGCTTCGTCATCGAGCCCGGGCTCGACATGGCCACGGCGCGGACCACCGCCCAGATCACCGTGCCGATCGTGCTGGGGGCGCTGTTCCCCGACGTCGACACCGCGTTCGGTCGCCACCGGAAGACCCTCCACAGCCTCCCGGTGCTCGCCGTCTTCGTCGCGTACCCGATCGTCTTCGGGAACCTCCAGTACGTCTGGATCGGCGTGTTGACCCACTACCTCCTCGACGTCGTCGGGAGCCGCCGGGGGATCGCGCTGTTCCACCCGCTGTCGGACACGGAGTACGGCCTCCCCTCCGGCGTGACGACGAGCAGCAAGTACGCCGACCTCGTCACCGTCGTCATCACGGCGCTGGAGTTGGCGGCGTTCTGGGCGCTCCATACCTACGTCGTGACGCTCGACCTCGATCTCTCGGCGGCCGCCTCGGAGGCGGCGGCGGGGCTCGGCGTCTGAGGCGTCTCACTTCTCTGCGATCGCGGAACGGCGGCCGCGTCACTTCGGTCGGTAGTCCGAGAGCGTCCCGGAGTAGACGCTCACGTCGTTGAACCGACCCTCGTACACGACGTTCGTCGGCAGGGTCGGCTCGTCGCCGGAGAGGAACAGCCGGTCGAGCTTCTCCCAGGTGTTCTCGTAGCCGAGGTGCGCGAACTCGAGGAGCCCGCGGAGCTGGTGGCGGACCCCGCCGCGGTGGACCACTGTCCGGGGACGCTCTTGTCGGAAGGCGTCGACGACCGCGTCGGCGTCGTCGAAGTCGCCCTCGAATTCGGTCCACGCCTCGCCGACGGTGCCGGGGAGGTGCGCGTACGAGGAGCCGAACCCGGGCTGATCGGTCACCTCCGCGATCCGTCGCGTCCGGCCGTTCTGGTGCGGGAGGAGCTTGGTGTTGTACGTCTCCACCGCTGCGAGCCGCTCGGCGTGCGCCGCGATCTCCGGGCGAGTCAGCGAGATGGTGGCGAAGCCGGGGTGGGGGACGAGCACGACGGCGTCCTGTCGCTCGAACTCGGCCATGGCCGCCTCGAAGGTGATGTAGTCGGGAACCGGCTCCTCCAGCCCGAGGACGAGGAGGTGCCGGCGGTTCCCCCAGTCGCCGGTGAACACCTCGCGAGCCGGGACGATCGTCAGGTCGTCGTCGGCGTACCGACCCGCGCGCTCTTGGACCGTCCGGAGCCGGGTGAAGTGTGGCGCGTACACGAGCGCGTCGATCCCCCGCTCCTTCGCGAGGGCCACGACGTCGTCGTCGAGCACCTTCACGTGGGCGTCGACGCGCGTTCTCGATCGGGTCACGAATGCACGATATGCGTCCCCGAGCAAAGGGGTATCGTTCGACGGCGAGCGGATCCGGTTCCGGCGCGGGGTACAGCGAGCGCGTCCGACGCCGACGCTCCCGGGCGGCGCCGACGACCCGTCGCCGCCGGGGGAAACGGTTAATCCCCCGCGGGAGCGACGGGAACACATGCCCCGCTGGACGTGCGGAATCGACGGCTGTGACGCCGCCTTCGACGACGTTGAGTCGGCCATCGTCCACCAGACCGACGGCCACCAGCGCCACGAGTGCAAGGTGTGCGGCACGATCGTCCCGGACGGCTACTTCGCGATCCGACACGCGTTCGACGAGCACACCCGCGCCGAGTTCGTCCGCGCCTACGACGCCGACTCCGCGGCCGTCCGTCGCCGCGAGGAGATCAAACGGGAGATCGAGCGCGAGGCCGACCTCCAGCGCGTCGTCGACGAGCTGGACCGCGGGGTCTGACCGCCGCGGGTCACTCCTTACAACACCCGCTTCCCGAACGCGCTCGCCGCCAGCTCCGTCGCGAGCTCGGCCGTCTCGTTGTGCTGGTCCAGCGTCGGGTTCACCTCGACGAGCTCCATCGACCGGAGGCTGCCGGCCTCGTCGACGATCTCCATCGCGCTGTGGGCCTCACGGTAGGTCACCCCGCCGCGGACCGGCGTCCCGACCCCGGGCGCCTCGTTGGGATCGAGCCAGTCGAGGTCGAGGCTGACGTGGACGCCGTCGACGCCGTCGCCCGCGGTCGCCATCGCCTCCTCGGTGACGTCGGTGATCCCGCGCTCGTCGATGTCGGACATCGTGTACGCCGCGAAGCCGTGCTCGCGGATGACCTCGACCTCCGACTCGTCGACGGAGCGGAGCCCGACGAGCGCGACGTTCTCCGGGGTGAGCCCGGGCGCGTTCGCCCACTCCGACCCCGCGAACTCGTCGAAGCCGAGCGCGGCCGCGAGCGGCATCCCGTGGACGTTGCCCGAGGGGGTCGTCGAGGGCGTGTTGAGATCGGCGTGAGCGTCGAACCACACGGCCCCGATGTCGGCGTCGCGCGCGGACCCCGCGAGCGACCCGATGGCGATCGAGTGGTCGCCGCCGAGCGCGAGCGGGACGGCGCCGTCGGCGAGCGTTCCGCCCACTTCGTCCGCGAGGCGCCGGCAGACGTCGGCCGTCTCCCCGAGGAACTTCGCTTTCCCCCCGCTCGGGGCGTCCGCGTCCGGGTCGCGCTCCTCCGCGCGCGGGACCGCGAGGTCGCCGGCGTCGACGGTCTCGACGCCCGCGCTCGCGAGTTGGTCGGCGAGCCCGCCGTACCGGATGGCCGACGGTCCCATGTCCACGCCGCGTCGGTTCGCCCCGTAGTCGGTCGGCGCGCCGATGATCCTGACGGTGGTCATACCAGTGGACGCGGCGTCCCGGCGCTTGAATGGCGGGGGTCCAGCCGGACCGACCGCCGGACGCGATCGCACACGGTTTTGTCGCCGCGTCCCGATCGTCGGGTATGAGCGGCACCGACGGCGGTTCCGGCGCTCTCGACGAGGGCGACGGCAGTTCCGCCGCCGCCGACGAGGACGACGCCGGAAGCGACGCCGCCGACGAGCCACCTCCCGAGTTCGACCCCGCCGATGTCAGCGGCAGCGACATCGAACCGATCGGCGGCATGATCGCCGTGGCCTTCACCGGGGCGGTGATCGGCCTCGTCGGCGCCGGGATCGCCCTGTTCGTGAGCGACCTCGGACTGGCCCTGATCGGGGTCGGCGTCGTCGTCGCGCTCTCGAGCCCGCTCGCGTACGTCCGGCTGCGCAGACGGTACGGGTCGTAGCCGTCGACGTACGGATCGTAGCCGTCGACGGCGCGGATCGGCGGATCTCGCACGATCGTTTATAATGGGCTTCCATCGCATTTAAGCGGTGCCGCAATCTATTCGCGACCATGTCATCGATCGAGCTCACGTCGAGTCAGAAAAGCATCCTCACGGCCCTCATCA
Organism: Halorubrum sp. Ea1; assembly: GCF_002252965.1. NCBI lineage: Archaea > Methanobacteriati > Methanobacteriota > Halobacteria > Halobacteriales > Haloferacaceae > Halorubrum > Halorubrum sp. Ea1. The sequence goes on along the minus strand of NZ_NHPG01000135.1, from coordinate 28,569 downwards.
ACCTGTACGGGGAACAGGAAGACGCCGTCAAGGGCGAGGCGATCGCCGAGGAAGTCGACCGCAACCCCGGCACGATCCGCAACCAGATGCAGAGCCTGAAAGCGCTCCAGCTGGTCGAGGGCGTCCCCGGTCCGAAGGGCGGCTACAAGCCAACCTCGAACGCGTACGAGGCGCTCGACATCCAGCGCATGGACGAGCCGGCCGACGTCCCGATCTTCCACGAGGGCGAGGAGGTAACGGGCGTCAACGTCGACGGGATCGACCTCTCCAGCGTTCACCACCCCGAGCTCTGCCGCGCCGAGATCCACGTCCAGGGCTCCGTCCGGAGCTTCCACGAGGGCGACTCAGTCACCGTCGGCCCCACGCCGCTCTCGAAGCTCGTCATCGACGGAACCGTCGACGGGAAAGACGACACCGCGAACATCCTCATCCTCCGCATCGACGACATGCGCGCCCCCGACGAGCCCGCCGAGCACTGACGACCGCCGAAATCAACGGTCTCGCCGGCGACACCTCTCTTCCGCTCTCACACTCGACCCGCCGACGGCCAGAGCGCCGCCGCTGTCGAAGTCGAAAGCCGGTGACCGCGAAAAGCCGCTTCGACCGGTGTCGTGACCGCCGAGCCTACGTCGTGACCGCCGAGCCTACGTCGTGACCGCCGAGCCTACATGTCGCCGAACGCGCTCACGCCGCGCCCGGGCGAGGAGACCTTCGAGATCCACCGCACCGCGATGGACTTCTTCAGCAGCTTCGCCGGGGTGCCGCCGAACGTCTTGATCGGCATCCCGACCACGTCGTGAGCGACCGCCTTCTCGCCGACGGAGATGACGGTCCCCTTGTCCGAGTGCTCCCACGACTGGAGGGGCGCGCCGCGGGCGGCCCGCGCGAGGTTCTCGCCGGCGACCTCGGCGGCCTGCCAGGCGGCCTGCGCGGTCGGCGGCGCCACGTCGTCGTCGCCCTGCTCGACGAGGGCGGTGTCGCCGATGGCGAACACGCGGTCGTCGCTGGTGGTGAAGTCGGAGGCTGCGTGGACCCGGTTGGAGCGCTCGTCCTTCTCGACCTCGACGTTCTCCAGCTCCGGCTGGCCCGTGATCCCGCCGGTCCAGACTAAGACGTCGTGGGCGAGCTCCTCGGCCTCCTCGTCCCCGCCGCCGCCGAGGTAGACCGCGTCCTCGTCGGCCTTCGAGATGAAGTCGCCGGTGAGGATCTCCACGTCGGCGTCCTCCAGCCGCTGGCGGAGCGCGCCCTGAAGCTGGGCGTCGTTTCCGGGGAAGACCTCGTCGAGCCCCTCGACGAGTGTGATGTTGATGGGGGCGCGGTGCTTGTCGCGGTACTCCGCGATCTCGCCCGCGGTCTGGATACCGGAGAGCCCGGCACCGCCGACGATGACCTCGACGGGGTCGGACCGGGTCGCCTCGGCCGCGGCCGACCGCACGTCCTCGTGGATCGCCTTCGCGTCGTCGAGGCTCTTGAGCTGGTGGGAGTGCTCTTTCAGACCGTCGATGCCGAAGAAGGCGGTCGTGGAGCCGACGCCGAGCAGCAGGTAGTCGTAGTCGACGGTCGTCCCGTCGTCCGTCTCGACGACTCGCTCGTCGGTGTCGACGTTGACGACCCGCCCCTGCACGAACGCCGACTCGGGCGATTTGATCTCGTCGACCGGGATGGTGATCTTGTCCGCGACCGAGGGGTTGCGGATGGCCCGGTGGACCTCGTGGAGAACGAGATGGTAGTCGTGCTCCGAGACCCACGTGAGCTCCGCCTCGCCCTCGCCGACCTCGTCTTCGAACGCCTTCACCGCACCCGCCCCGGCGTAGCCGGAGCCGACGACGACGACCTGTGTACTCATGCCTATCGTTCCGCAGTGCGCGGGTAAAGTCGCTTTGGAACGTCCGTGAGGGCGACGAGACCGGGGGACTGCTTTCCGGTCTACAGCGAGAGCCCGGCGTGCCAGCGGTCGGCGCTCGCCTCCCGCTTGACCTCGTCCATACGCGCGAGGAGCTTCACGGCGAGGCTCGCGGTCTCGGCCGCTCGCGACTCGCCTTCCGTGCGGAACTCGCCGGTCACGCGGTTCGCGTACACCGAACAGACCGCGCCGGCGCGGAGCCCGTACACGTTCGCGATCGTGAGGATCGCCGACGCCTCCATCTCGATGTTCTTCACGTTCGCGTCCCGCAACTCGGCGACCAGCTCGTCTGAGCCGGCGGCCTCGAACCCCTCGAAGCCGGGACGGCCCTGGCCGGCGTAGAAGGAGTCGGCGCTCATCGTCACGCCGGTGTGGTAGTCGTGGCCCAGCCGCTCCGCGGCGGCGACGAGCGCCGAGACGACCTCCCCGTCGGCGGCGGCCGGGTAGTCCTCGCGGACGTACTCGTCGCTCGTCCCCTCCTGTCGGACCGCACCGGTCGTGATCACGAGGTCGCCGACGTCCATCCCGGGCTGGATCGCGCCGCAGGAGCCGACTCGAATGAACGTGTCCACGCCCGCCCGGGCGAGCTCCTCGACGGCGATGGCGGCCGACGGCGAGCCGATCCCCGTCGACGTCACCGAGATCGGCGCGCCGTCGTAGCTGCCCGTCGCGGTGCGGTACTCGCGGTGGTGCGCGACCTCGTCGTGGTCGTCCCACAGCGTCGTGACCTTGTCGACGCGCTCGGGGTTGCCGGGGAGGAGCACGGCGTCGGCGACGTCGTCTGGCCCCACCTCGACGTGGTAGCCGGCCTCGTCGTTGGGGTCCTCGCTGTCGCCCGCGGCGCCGTCGGCGGAGGTCTCGCTTTCGTCGGTCATGTCTCCGCCCTTCGGCGAGCCGTTTAAAAGTAGTTCCGTCTCGCGATCCGCCGCCCGGCGGCTCGGCCTCCCCTCCGCCTTCAGACGTCCCTCGCGTCGTCGAGCGTTCCCTCCGAGATCGTGTTCGGGAGCAGCTCGCCGAGCGTGTACGCGCTCGTCTCGCCGTCGCCCTCGTCGCAGACGACGACGAGGTCGTCGGCCGCGAACTCCGCGAGCGTCTGCCGGCACATCCCGCAGGGGGTGACGCCGTCTCGCACCCCGGACGTGACGGCGATCCGGTCGAACTCGCGGTGGCCGTTCTTCACCGCCTCCGCGAGCGCGACCTCCTCGGCGTGGAGGCTGTTGGAGTAGTTCGCGTTCTCGATGTTACAGCCGGTGTAGACGGTCCCGTCGGCGGTTCGGAGCGCGGCGCCGACGCGGTACTCGGAGTACGGGACGTGCGCGTCGTCGAGCGCGTCGCGCGCGGCCTCGATCAGGTCCATATCCGGTCGTCGGCCGGCGGGGCGATAAGCGGTCGGGGTCGCGGCCGCGCTCCGGGTGCGCCCTCGACGCGGATCACCGCCCGGTGTCGTACTTATACGTCGCCGACTCGGGGTCGATCCCGAAGTCCTCGGGGGACTCCGTCTCGTCGCCGTCGGCCGACTCCGCCGGCTCGGCCTCCTTGAACGCCTCGCGGAAGCGGTCCGGCATCTCGAACGCGTCGACCGGGAGCCGCAGGCCGACGACGCCGCCGCCGAGGAACTCTCGCTTCTCGTCGAGCCGGTCGGAGAGCGCCGGCGGGAGCTCGTCGGTGTCGACCTCCTCGAAGCCGAACTGGGTCAGGTAGGCGGGCTGATCGGTGAGGACGTACACCGTCTCGAACCCGTCCGCGGCCGCGGTGTCGACGAGGCGCTCGACCACGTGCGCGCCGACGCCGCGACCGCGCCACTCGGGGAGCACGCCGATCCCGGTGAGCTCGATCCGGTTCTCCTCGCCCTCGTCGCCGCGGTGGAGCCGGAGCCGACCGAACCCGGCCCGGTCGCCCGACTCCTGGTCGACCGCGATCACGTAGTCCCGCGAACGGAAGGCGACGTCGTCGAGCCCGAGCCCCTCGATCGCGTCCAGTAACCACGCCTCGTCACGGTTTTTGGCGTCGCGGACGTACATACTCTCACGTACGCGGGCCGACGTAAAAACGGTTCCCCGGCCAACGTCGGCGACCGCGGCGGCGCGTGGAGGCCAGCCGGCCGCGCTCGCCGCCCCAGCGCTCAGATACCCTGTCCCATCAGGTGGCTGCGCAGCACGTCAGGCGTCTTGAGCCCGGCGTCGCTGTTGACCAGCACGACCGTCTCGTCGCCGTCGAAGAACCCGTCCTCCTTGAGCGCCCAGGCGCCGGCGGGCGCGGCGCCGCCGGTAGCGCCCATCTCCATGACCTCATTCTGGGCGACGGCGACCGCGCTCGCGAGCACGTCCTCGTCCTCGACGCCGACCGCCGTTCCGCCGCTTTCCGTGACCGCCTCGACCGCGGCCGCGCCGCCCGCGGGGTCGGCGATCTCCAGCTCGCCGCAGATCGTGTCGGGCGTCTCCCACGGTTCCGGTTCGTCGAGGCCGCGCTCGACCGCCGCCGCGATCGGCGCGCAGCCCGCCGCCTGCGCGGCGACGAGTCGCGGGACCGCGTCGACCGCGCCGACCCGCACCAGCTCGGTGAACCCCTTGTACACGCCCGCGATCACCTCGCCGGAGCCGGTGGGGACGACGACGACGTCGGGCGCGTCGCCGAGATCGGCGACCAGCTCGAACGCGAGCGTCTTGGCGCCGTCGTGGCGGTACGGCGTCGCGAACTCGCCGAGGTCGGTGTAGTCGGTCTCCAGCTGCTCGTCGACCGCCGCGGCCGCCGCGGGGAACCGGCCGCCGACCACGCGCATGTCGCCGCCGTGGACGTTCGTCATCGCCTTGTTCGAGAACGCGCACCGCGAGGGGACGAACGCGTACGAGCGCAGGTCGGCCCGGCCCGCGTACGCCGCCATCGACTGCCCGGCGTTGCCCGGGCTCGCGCACGCGAGCGGTTCGACGTCGGCGCCCTCGGCCGCCCGCGCCGCGACCGCGGTGAGCGCGACCGAGAGGCCGCGGTCGAGCACGGTCCCCGTGGGGTTCCGCCCCTCGTCCTTGACGTACACCGAATCGACGTCGAGCTCGTCGGCGAGCCGATCGGTCGGGACGAGCGGCGTCGCGCCCTCGCCGGCCGAGATCGCCGTCTCGGCCGGGAACGGGAGCAGCGCGTCGAAGCGCCAGTGGCCGCGCCCCGCGCCCGCCGGGCCGTCCTCGGGCGACCCCAACAGCGCCTCCGGGTCGACCGCGTCGTAGTCGTAGGCGGGGTCGAGCCCGCGCGCCTGCTCCTCGGCCGACACCGCCGTCGGGTCCGCGGTCTCGTGAACGCGGCCAGACGCGCGACTCTTCAGCCCGCGGAACGCCGTCGTCGTCTCCGTCGACTCCATACGCACCCTTGCGGCGGCGGCGACTAATCGCTTCTCACTCGACGCGCGGACGGGCGCGACGTCGCCGATTCGGAGCCGGTCTCTGCGGTCCGTCGGTCGGATCCGATCCGTACCGATCCGTGACTGTTGCTGAGAGGAACATATAAACTATTGTATTAGAAACATGTTCTATGACCATCCTCGTCGACTTCGGCATCTCGGTCGACCGCTTCGAGCTCGGCGGCTTCGTCGCCGACCTCGCGCTGGAGGCCGAGCTCGAACGCATCGTTCCGACCGGCGACCGCGTGATACCGTACGTGTGGGTCACCGGGGAGTCGGCGACGTTGGACTCGCTCACCGAGTCGCTAGAGGCCAGCGACAAGACGCGTTCGGTCGCCGTGCTCGACGAGCTGCTGATCGACGGCGCCGAGGAACGCCAGCGCCTCTACCGCGTCGAGTGGGTGACCGACGAGCTCGACGTCGTCAAAGGCATCGTCGACGCCGACGGCGCGGTGCTCGAAGGCAAGAGCACGAACGACTTCTGGCGGCTGCGGCTCCGGTTTCCCGACCATCAGAACGTCGCCGAGTTCTACCAGTACCTCGCCGACAACGACATCACGGAGTTCAGGATCGACAGCATCTACGAGCTGGAACAACGGTCCGACCGGGGGTCGAAGCCCTGGACGCCGGAGCAGCGCGAAGCGCTCTCCGCCGCCGCGGAGCGGGGCTACTTCGACGTTCCGCGCGACGCGAGTTTAACGGAGATCGGAGCGGCTCTCGGGATCACCCAACAGGCCGCCTCGGAGCGCGTCCGGCGCGGGGTGCGAAACGTCGTCCACGACGCGTTGGACCTCCCGGACGCGCGTCGGAATCGCGGCTAATTAAGTATATAAAAACGGCTTGTACGTGAAAGCCACCGACAGGGTACGGTTTGATTCGACTCCGCGACAGATCAACGAGCACTGATGACTTGGCGGCCATCTGCCATATCGACCGCGACCGCGGGAGCCGCCGCGATCGCGAACGAGACGACGACTTCCGGGTCGGGACCGCGACGGAGGTCGATCACACGAGCTTCGATTACCGAAGGACCGCGACCGTCAGCCGAGAGGGCAGGCGGCCGCGCCCGGTGCACATGAGCGGTCGAGACCCGTCGGGGTCGGAGCCGGGTCCCGACGCGCGGGCGGGGCGATGCACCCACTGCGGCGCTCCCGCCTTCGGCCGCGTTTCGCTCGTCTTCGAGGCGGACTCCGGCTCCAGAGAGCTCGACCTGCGGCTCTGTGACCGGTGCGTGGATTCGTTCACCGCGGAACCGGACGTCCGGCTGGCGGTGTGACCGACGCGCGGTGTGACCGACGCGGTCCGGCGCGCGCGACGGCCCGGTTCCCGCCCCGCCGGCGCGACTCGCCGGTCGGCACTCGCCGGGTCGCGTCCGACTCGCCGCCGCTTATAAGCTCTCGACCCGAATCGGGCGTATGGACGGAGACGCCACCGTCGTCGGCGGCGGGCTCGCCGGGCTCGTCGCGGCGACCCGGCTCGCCGAGGCGGGCGCGGACGTGACGCTGTACGAGCGACGGCCCGATGTCGGCGGACGCGTGCGGACCGAGACCGTCGACGGGTTCACTATCGACCGCGGCTTTCAGGTGCTGTTCACGAGCTACCCGGCGGTCGCGGCCGAGCTCGACGCCGACGCCCTCGACGTCCGGCGCTTCGCTCCCGGCGCGACGATCTGCCGGCCGGGATCGCGGTCGACCCTCTCGGACCCCCTCCGCGATCCCCGCGGGGCGATCCCCTCGCTCTTGAACGACGAGGTCTCGTTTTCGGACAAGCTCCGGACGCTCGCGCTCCGGTACGACCTCTCGAAGCGGGACGAGGGCGACTTCTTCGCCGGGCGGGACGACTCCATCCGCGAGTACCTCCGCGATTGGGGCTTCGCGGACGACTACGTGACCAACTTCGTCGAGCCCTTCTACGGCGGGATCACGCTCGACCGGAGCCTCTCCACCTCGAAGCAGGTGTTCGAGTACACGTTCCGCGCGATGGGCCGCGGCGCCATCGGCGTCCCCGCCGAGGGCATGACGGCGATCCCCGAGACGCTCTCCGCCCGCGCCCGCGAGGCGGGCGTGACGATCGAGACCGGCGAGGACGTCGAATCGGTCCGAACTGCGGGCCAGGGGCGGATCCCGTTCCGCACGGGACGCGCCGACGCCGAGGGGGCCACCGTCGAGCTCGCGGACGGCTCGACGCGGGAGACGGACGCGGTCGTCGTCGCCGCCACTCCGCCGGAGGCCCGGCGGCTGACCGGCGTCGAGTCGATCCCCACCGAGGCCGTTCCCAACGTCACCGGCTGGTACGCGCTCCCCGCGGGCGAGTCGTTCGAGACCGGGAAGCGGATCCTGCTCAACGCGGCCGACGAATCGCCCAACGCCGTGATACCGATGTCGGAGGTCGCCCCCGAGTACGCCCCCGACGACCGCGCGCTGCTCGCGGCGACGTTCCTCGGCGAGGCGTCGCTGGACCGCCCCGCCGACGCGCTCCGGGACGACGTCCGCGACGCCTTGGAAGCGTGGTACCCCGACCGCGGGTTCGACGGGCTAGAGACGCTCGACGTCCACCGGATCCGGTTCGCGCAGTTCGCGCAGCCGCCCGGCGTCCACGCCGACCTCCCCGACCCCGACGACCCCGAGGGCCCCGTCGTTCTCGCCGGCGACTACACGGCGTGGTCGTCGATCCAGGGCGCGCTGGAGAGCGGCCGAACGGCGGCCGCGGCCGCGGGCGACTATTTATAAGTAGCGTCGCGCTCCGCAGCGGCTACTCCTCTCGGTGGAACGACCCCTCGCCGTGCTCGTCGATCGCCGCGAGCAACTCGTCGCGCTGGCGGCGGATCTCGGGCGGGAGGTCGGCGTACGCGTGGTCGAACATGTCGGTCGGATCGGCCTCGATCGACTCCGCGACGTCGATCGCGTCGGCGACGACGTCGTCGGCCTCCTCGCGGATCGCCGCGACGCCCTCGTCGTCGATCCGCCCGGTCTCCCGCAGGAACGCCTCCATGCGGTCGAGCGGGTCGAGCGCGCGCCACGGATCGACGTCGTCGGGGTCGCGGTAGGCGGTCGGGTCGTCGGCGGTGGTATGCGCGCCGAACCGGTACTCGACGAACTCGATCAGCGCCGGGCGGGGGGTGTCGGCGGACGCGTCCGCCGGTCCCTCGCCCCCGGCCCGGGCGCGCTCGGCCGCCTCCCGCGTGACGACGTAGCTCGCGAGCGGGTCCATCCCGTCGACGCGAACGCCGTCGAACCCGTAGGCGGTCGCCTTCTCGGCGAAGGTTTCGCTCGCGGTCTGGCGCGATTGGGGGATCGAGATCGCCCACCCGTTGTTGTGACAGCAGAAGAGCGTCGGCGTGTCGAAGACGCCCGCGAAGTTCATCGCCTCGTGGAAGTCGCCCTCGCTGGTCGCGCCGTCCCCGAAGTGCGCGACCGAGACCCGGTCCTCGTCGCGGTAGTCGAACGCCCACCCGGCGCCGACCGCGTGCGGCAGGTGCGCTCCGATGCCGATGTTCAGCGGGAACACGTTGCCGTCGGCGATCGCCTCGGTCCCGGACTCGTGACCCATCCAGTAGGGGAGGTACTCGGAGAGCAGGTCGCGGACGACGACCGCGCCGTGCTCGCGGTACTGGTAGCTTATCAGGTCGCGGTCGGCGAGCGCGTGGGTCGACCCGACCGCCGACCCCTCCTGTCCCGCGCAGGGCGCGTACGTCCCGATCCGCCCCTGCCGCTGGAGGCTGACCGCCCGCTCGTCGAAGCGGCGCGTGACGACCAGATCGCGGTAGATCGCGCGGAACCGCTCGTCGGAGAGGTCCGGGACCGTCGCGTCCGGCAGGGGGCTCCCGTCCGGCCCGAGCACGCGGTAGACGTCGGCGTCGGCGAGCGGGTCGGCGTTCGAATCGGGGGAACCGGCGGCGTCAGCGCCGTTCTCGTCCATGGGCGATCGGTGTGCGCGCCGGTCACAAGGAGTTAGCGGTCGCGGCGGCGTCCGACCGCCGCCGGCTCCGACGGCGGACGTACGTGATCGGGAGGCCGACGAGGACGCCCGCGACGGCGACCATGCCGAGCACGAACCCGACGAGCAGCGGGACGGGACCGGCCGTCAGCATCTCCGGCCCCCAGACGAACGCGAACCGGACCGTCCAGAGGGCGCCGGTGACGAGCGCGGTGAGCAGCCCGAACGCGGCCCCGCGCGGGTAGGTGAGGCTCCCCGGTCGCTCGACGAGCGCCCACCAGACGACCGCGCCGACGACGAGCGCCGGCGTCGCGAGCAGCGGCATCGAGAACGCGGTCGGGAGGCCGATCACCTCCGCGAAGAGGCCGAGCATGTCGGAGAGCACGAACGCCGTGAGGGTCGCACAGCCGAACGCGTAGACGCCGGCGAGCAGCGCCCACCGCTGCGACGACGGGAGCCCCGCCTCGGTCCGAAGAGAGTCGTCCATACGCGGACGTCGTGAAAGCGAACCAAAACGTTTCCCGTGGGTGAAACGCCGACTTGAGCCTCCTCCGCGGCGGCTCCCTCGACCGGTGGGCGGACTGCCGCCCCGGCTCATTCGACCGCGATCTCCAGCTCGAACGGGTACGCCCCGTGCTCGTCGGGCGTCCGGTCCGGGACCCCCCATGAGACGTGGAACAGCCCGCGGCTCGTGTACGTGCCCTCGGAGAGCCCCTCGGGGACCGCGTACGTCGCGGCCATCTCGTCGCCCGCGTCGAGCGACTCCAGCGACTCGCCGTCGCTGCGACTCGGCCGCGGCCCCTCGATGCCCTCGGTCTCGACGATATCTAGCTCCGTCCGCTCCCCGTCGTGAACCACCCAGAGGGCGCTCGGCAGCGCGCCCCGGCTCGTGAACGTGTACGGTCCCTCAGCGTCGCCGTCGGCGTTCTCGGGCGCCGGCGCGACCGTGAGGGTGAACCCCCGGTCGGGGGCCTCGCTCGCCGCGCTCTCGCTCGCCGCGACCGAGACCGACACCGGGAGTCGGTCGTACCGCGGCTCTCCGACGATAATGTCGTACACGGTCCCGTCGAGCCGGTAATACGGCGGCTCGTCGTACGCCGCGGCGACGTCCCCGTAGGCGTCCGGCACCTCGTCGGCGAAGTACTGACTGCGATCGGGAGTCGTCAACGCCGGCTCCCGGTGCGACGACGCCAGCGCGCGCTCGAAGAGCGACACCACCTCGCCGTCGAGCGCCGACTCGTCGACTACCGGCCGGTCCCACATGTCTCTCTCGGTCAGTTCGCGCGCCGTGATCGCGTACGGCGGCTCCTCGTTCTCGACGGTCGTCTCGATCCGGGAGACGCCGCGTCCGTCCTCCAGGTAGTCGTACTCGTCGAGGAACGCGGCGACGGCGTCCGGGCGGACGCACCGGCGGTACTCCCCGCGGGCCGCGTTCGGACCGTACGCCGTCAAGGCGGTAACGAACGTCTCGACGGCCTCGGAGCCGAGATCGTCGCGCCGCCCCGCCTCCCGGAGGACGCGGTCCTCGTCGTCCCCCTCGGCCTCCTCGTCGACGAGCTCCGCGGTGAACGTCGGAAGCCTCGGGTCGAACGCGTAGCGCGTCCCGTCCAGCTCGACGTACGGCCTGAGCTCGCCGCGGTCGTACACGCGGAACTCGTCGACCGCGGCCAGCAGCGCGTCGCTCGGGTCGTCGGTCTCGAACCGCCCGTCGCGGGCCTCGGCGAGGGGGTCGCGCAGCGCGGCCGGGACCTCGGATTCGGGGACGACGTGCGCCGGGTCGATCCCGCGGCTCGGCGACGGCTCGTACGCGGTGACGACGTGCGACACCGTTCGGAGCTCGACGGCGAGGGACGCGCCGGACTCGTCACCGCCGGACGATCGCTCCCCGTCGGCCGCCGCCGACCCGTCGTCGGTCCCGTTCGGCGTCTGACCAACGCCCGGATCAGCTCCGGCACACCCGGAGAGCGCGGCGACGGATCCGCCGATCGCGGAGAGGAGGGCTCTGCGGTCCATACTCGGGGGCTCCACAACGATCGATAAAAATCTTCTGCGGGTCGGGCCTGCGCTCGGCAGTCGGCTCCCGACTCAGGGGGTGATCACGGCGCGACCGTCGATCTCGCGGTGTTCGAGCTTCTCGGCGACCGTGTTCACGTCGCCGAGGTCGTACCGACTCGTGTGGAGATCGACGTCGCCCTGCTCGACGAGCGCGACCAGCTCCTGGAGCTCGGCGTACCGACCGACGATGTTGCCGACGAAGGAGAACTCGCCGTTCACCAGCGCCTGTGACGGTTCGTGGACGTGCCCGCCGTAGCCGATGATGTGGTGGTCGCCGCCGCCCGCGGTGATGTCGGGCGCGTAGCCCGTCGTCACGTCCGCGCCGACGAAGTCGAGCACCTGCGCGGCGCCCGTCCCGTCGGTGATGGCCTCGATCTCCGCCGGCACGTCCGACTCGGAGGGGTTTATCAGGTGGTCGGCCCCGTAGCCGTCGGCCAGGTCCAGCGCCGACTGCTTGAGGTCGACGGCGGTGATCTGGGCCGCGCTCATCGCGCTCAGACACTGGAGTCCGATGTGGCCCAGCCCCCCGACTCCGATGACGACCGCGTGGTCGCCCGGGTTGAGGTCGGCGACCGCCTTCTTCGCCGCGTGATACGCCGTGATTCCGGCGTCGGCGTGGGGCGCGATGTCGATCGGTTCGACGCCGGACGGGAGCGGGATCACCGAGCGCTCGCTGGTGTGCAGGTACTCGGCGAAGCCGCCGTCGTGGGTGAGGCCGTTGAACGCGCTGTTCTCGCAGTGCATCGTCTCGCCGAGGCGGCAGGGGCGACAGGTGCCGCAGGTCTGGACCGGGTGGCAGATCACCGGGTCGCCCTCCGAGACGATCTCGACGTCCTCGCCCGTCTCGACGACGGTGCCCGCGTTCTCGTGACCCAGTGTCAGCGGGAGCTCCTGCGGGACGTACTCCGTCCACATCCCCTCGATGATGTGGTTGTCCGTCTGGCACCAGCCGGCGCCCTCGACCTCGACGATCACGTCGCTCGCGCCCGTCGCGTGCGGTCGGTCTACCTCGTCGATCGTGAGTCCCTCGCTCATGTCGTCGGTGTACTCGTGGAGTCTGGCTGCTTGCATGTGACATATTATCTCGCAGCCTACATCATAAACGTTCGTTACGGTGAGGTCTCCCGGCGTCGCGACCGCCATCGAACGCGACGGCGACGGAGTGAAACCGGCGACTCGACCGATGAACGAACAACCGGTGCGTAATTTACCTGAACGATCCTTATAGTTATGTGTTGTCGATTCACACATTCACTTGTATGTACGAGAAGGACGGCGAGGAGATCTTCGTCATCGACGGCCACGTTCACATGTGGGACGCGCGGCAGGAGAACATCATCCACGAGGGGGGCGAGCAGTTCCTCCAGTGTTTCTACGACTACCACACCGGGTTCACCCCGGAGGAGGAGCAGTGGGACATCGACACGTACCGACACTACGGCGCCGACAAGATGACCGAGGACCTGTTCGGGAACGCGGCCGCCGACATGGCGATCTTCCAGCCGACGTACCTCGACGACTTCTACGACGAGGGGTTCAACACCACCGAGCAGAACGCGGAACTTGCGGAGGAGTACCCCGAGCGGTTCGTGCTCAACGGGAGCTTCGACCCGCGCGACGGCGAGGAGGGGCTGCGCTACCTCGAACACCTCAAAGAGGAGTACGACATCCCCGGCGTGAAGCTGTACACCGCCGAGTGGCGCGGCGACTCGAAGGGGTGGCGGCTCGACAGCGACGACGCCTTCGAGTTCCTCGAGAAGTGCTCGGAGCTCGGCATCGAGAACATCAACGCCCACAAGGGGCCGACGATCCGCCCGCTCAACCGCGACGCGTTCGACGTGAAAGACATCGACGACGCCGCCTCGTCGTTCCCGGAGCTCAACTTCATCGTCAACCACGTCGGGCTCCCGCGGCTCGACGACTTCTGCTGGATCGCGGCCCAGGAGCCGAACGTGTACGGCGGGCTCGCGGTCGCCTCCGCGATGTCGACCCACCGCGAGCGGAAGTTCGGGGAGATCATGGGCGAGCTCCTCTTCTGGCTCGGCGAGGACCGGATCCTGTTCGGCTCCGACTACGCGCTGTGGAACCCGGACTGGCTCGTCGATCAGGTGATGAACGCCGAGCTCACCGACGAGCAGCGAGACGAGTACGGCGTCGAGCTCGACGTCGAAACCATGAAGAAGATCATGGGCGAGAACGCCGCGGAGCTGTACGACATCGACATCGAGGCGAAGAAACGCCAGTTCCGCGACGACGACATCACCGAGCGGTTCGACCTCGGCACCCACTACGGCGGTGACGCGGGGGCCGCGGCGGACTGATGTCGGGGAGCAGCGCGGGTCCGGCCGGCGACGCCGGCGGCGATCCCCGGAGCGACTCGGCGGAGAGATCCGCTGACGACCCGCCGGGCGACCCCCACGAGACGGCGGCGGTCAGGGATCGATTGGACCGCGTCGAGGACCCCGAGCTCGCCCGGTCCATCGTCGAGCTCGACTACATCGACGCGATCGAGGTCGACGGGGACCGCGTCGAGGTCCGGTTCACGCTCCCGACGGCGTGGTGTTCGCCCGCCTTCGCGTGGATGATGGCGACCGACGCCCGCGACGAGGTCGAGGCGCTCGACTGGGTGCGCGAGGCGCGGATCGAGCTGTGCGACCACATGCACGGCGAGGAGATAACCGCCGGCGTCAACGCCCGCGACGGCTTCGGCGAGACGTTCCCGGACGCCGACGGCGACGTCGCGGCGGTCCGCGCCGCAATCGCCGACAAGGCCCGCGTCTCCAGACAGCGCGAGGCGGTCCGGACGCTGCTCGACGCTGGGGCCGACCCCGAACAGGTCGTCTCGCTCGAACGGTCCGACCTGACGGTCGACGGGGACGAGGCGCACGTCGATCTCGGCGGGTTATCGCTCGTCGTCGACGCCGCGCCGATCGCCGACTACCTCGACCGGGTCACGACGAGCGGACACGTGACGGAGCCGGGCGACACGCTGTTCCTGACGCCCGAGGGCGACCCGATCCGGGCGGACCGGCTGGACGTGGTCCAGAAGCGCTCCCGGCTCGCGGCCGTGAACATGGGCGGGCAGGGCGCCGTGTGCGACGCGCTTCACCGCGCCCGACACGGGCCGGACGGCCCGGACGGGTCCGGCGCGTCGTACGTCGATTCGTCGGACCCCGATGAGCGAGCGTACGACGGCGACGTCGAGGAGTTCACCTCGACGTGGACGCTCGGGACCGACGACTGAGCCGCGGGCCGCCAGTTCGTTTCCCCTCCACCGCGTTCCCTCGCCCTCAGCGGATAGGACCGAGTCCGCCCATTCCGCCGCCGCCACCGCCCGACCCGCCGTCCTCCTCGGGCTCTCCGTGCCCCTCCTTCTCCAGCCCGTGGCGACCGCTCGCGGCCCACTCGTCGCGGTCCCAGCCGCACGCCGGGCACTCGCCGTCGCCCCAGTCGAACGGCTCGCCGCAGCCGAGGCAGGCGTTTTCCGTGTTCATAGGTCACAGTACTCCCGCGCCGACAAAAGCGTTCACAACAGCTCGCGGAACTCCCCCAGCGGCGGGAATCGGAGCGACGCCTCTGCGCCGCGCGCGTCGGGGTCCACCACGACCGGCGCCAGCCGGTCCGCGTCGGTGACGAACGGGGAGTCGAACGCCCCCGTTCGCATGTCGTTGACCGCCACGCCCGGGGCGAGCCGGGTGAAGGCGGGAAGCATGAGGAGGTCGACCCCGCGATAGACGCCCTCGCCGCCGAGGAAACAGGGTCGGCGGTCGCCTTCGATCTCGATCGTCGGGTGGACGTGGCCGATCACGTACCGGTCGGCCGCCGTCGACGGCGCCTCGTGGCCGTGGCAGACGACGGTGCGCGGGGGACCGTCGCCATCGTCGCTCTCGATCTCGTTCCCGCTCCCGCTCTCCCCGTGCCGGGCCGGACCGAGAAGGTACTCCTCGTGAATCGGGTCGTCCCACGCGTTCGCGAGGGCGGTGTCGTGGTTGCCGGCGACGAGTTCGAGGGCGGCGCCGCTCGCCTCGCAGGCGTCGCGGAGCGCCTCCAGCGTCCCGAGGCTCCGGTCGGTGACGCGGTCGAACGTGTGGACGACGTCGCCCGCGACGACGACGGTCGCGGGGTCGAACCGCGCGAGGTGTCCGCGGAGCCGGTCCACGAGGTCCTCGCGCTCGCCGATCGGGAGCGACACCGCGGAGGCCTCCCCGCGGCCGACGTGGAGGTCGGCCACGACGAGCGCGTCGTGGCGGTCGAGGTAGGCCGCGCGCTCGCCGAACGCGGTCCCGGTCATCGATCGCCCCCGGTCATCGATCGCTCCCCGTCACCGGTCGCCCCCCGTCACCGACCGAAGCCCGCCGGGGAATCGGCACGATCGGTCCGGGCGGCGGGACGGCCCCGGCCGGCCTCCTCGCCCGCGCCGCCGGCGTGGTTGCGGGCGGTCGCGTACGCCTCGCGGACGCGGCGGAACGACTCCTCGTCGCCGCCTTGGTCGGGGTGCGTCTCCTTGACCCGCTCGCGGTAGGCCCGTTTCACCTCGTCTGCGTCGGCGTCGCGGGCGACGTCGAGCTCCGCGAACGCCGCCGCCACCGGGTCGCGGCCGCCGCGTTCGACCGACGGGTCCGGCCCCCAGTCCGGCTCGATAACGTCGAACGGGAGGCGGCGACCGAGCCCCCGACCCGGCATCTCGTGCTCGCAGAGGACGGTGTAGACGCCCTCTCCCTCCAGCCGGAAGTAGTCGTGCGCGTCGAACGTGATTGCGACGCCGCGCTCGGGGAGGTAGAAAGGGACGGCCACCTCGCCGAGCGGGTGGTCCTCGCGGAACCGCTCGTCGATGGCCGTCAGGTACTCGCGGATCTCCCGGCGTCGTCGTTCGTCGCCCGCGGCGGTCTCGCCGTCGCCGGCCGCGGCGACGCTCGGGGCGACGAACCGGTTCCCGAGGTAGAAGGCGACCGCCGCGAAGGCGGAGGCGATCCCGCCGAGCGCGACTCCGAGGAGGATCCACGGCGGCACCGCGCTGATGAGCTCGACGACCACGATCCAGATAACGGCTCGTCGCCTATCAACCCCTCGCCGGGATCGCGAGGGGTCGGCGAGGGGTCGGCGAGCGGCGCGCTACGGGCGAGAGCCGACTACCGACAAAAGGAGCGCCGGCGTCAGAGGATCCCCTTCGCCTCGAGGCCGTCGAGGATGTCGTCGACGAGCGCTTCGGGGGTCTCGTAGGGGAACTCCTGTTCGCTGCCCAGCTTCGCGGCCATCTCCATCGCCGTGAGGCTCACGTCGCCGGCCTCGAACTTCGTGGCCGGACCGTTCGGGAGCGCCGGGACGAGGTCCATCTGGTTCTCGACGGGGAAGTCGGCGCCGCCGAAGGCGTCGAGGAACTGTTCGCGGAGTTCCGATCTGACGTCACTCATACTCTCCCATCCCGCGAGCCACCGCAAAAGCGTTGCGGAACAACGATAAACGAGTTTGAGGTTCTCGAACGACGACGCGGCGCCGACGAACCGTCGGCGGCCCGCTCCGGAGAACGCCGACTGTCGTGCCGGAACCTCTCCACCTTTGTCGCTGGGCGCCAACCGTCGCGCATGTCGTTCGACTTCGACTTCGAGCTGTTACGAGAGCTGACCGAGGCCCGCGGTGTTCCGGGATACGAGGACGACGTCCGCGAGATCGTCCGCCGCGAGCTCGCCGACACCGCCGACCGGGTCCGCACCGACGCGATGGGGAACGTCGTCGGCACCGTCGAGGGCGACTCGGACTACTCGGTCGCGGTCGCGGCCCACATGGACGAGATCGGCTTCATGGTCCGGCACGTCACCGACGAGGGGTTCGTGCAGGTCGACCCGCTCGGCGGGTTCGACGCCCGCGTGCTCCGCGCCCAGCGCGTCACCGTGCACGGCGAGGAGGACCTCACCGGCGTCATCGGCTCCGTGCCGCCCCACACGCTCACGGAGGAGCAGACGGAGAAGGACGACGAGGTCTCGGACGTGTACATCGACCTCGGCCGCGACGGCGAGGACGTGGCCGAGCTCGTCGGCGTCGGCGACCTGGTCACGCTCGACCAGACGACGACGCGGATGGGTGACCGGGTGACCGGCAAGGCGCTCGACGACCGGATCTGCGTGTTCGCGATGCTGGAGGCCGCCCGCCGGACCGACGACCCCGACGTGACGATCCACTTCGCGGCGACCGTACAGGAGGAGGTGGGGCTCCGAGGCGCGAATGCGCTCGGCGTCGACATCGATCCGGATCTCGCCGTCGCCCTCGACGTCACCGTCGCCAACGACGTCCCCCAGATCGGGGAGCCGGCCGACGCCGTCACCGAGCTGGGCGAGGGGACCGCGATCAAGCTCAAGGACTCCTCGGTGATCACCAGCCCGAAGGTCCACGGCCGACTGACCGACGTGGCCGAGGCGGAGGGGATCGACCACCAGCACGAGGTGTTGCCCGCGGGCGGCACCGACACCGCCGGCTTCCAGAACACCGCCGGCGCGAAGCCCGTCGGCGCCATCTCGATCCCGACGCGCTACCTCCACACCGTCACCGAGACCGCCGACGGCGACGACGTCGCGGCGACGATCGACCTGTTGACGGCGTTCCTCGACTCCGAGACGGGCGAGCACGACTACACGCTATAAATATAAACAATTCCGCGGCGGCGCGCACGCTGCTCGCGCCCGTCGGGCGCGAGCAGCGTGCGCGAGGGAGTCGGTCGTCCTCCGCGTTGCTCCGGACGACCGACGAGGCTGGGGAGGCGCGAGGCGCGGTTGCGGTGCGGTTGGGGTGGGACTCAAAGGGGCAGTCGGCTCCGGGAAGACGGGCGACGCAAGCAGCGTGGCGCGTAGCGCCACGGGCAGCCGGCGGCTTCGCCGCCGGCGACACCGCAAGGAGCGAGTGAAACGAGCGACTGAGGAGCGCAGCGAGCCCCTCGACCGGAGCCGACTGGGGCTTTGGAGGCGTTCGTCGCGCAGTCAGCGTTTTATAAGCAAGCGGCCGAATCTCTGTCCCCACTCGCTGTCCCGACCGGACGACCGATCCAACCCTCTCAATCGTTCCATCGCCGGACCGCTTATTACGCGCCGCCCGAACGTCTCTGCGTGGACGAACTCGTCGTGAGCACCGAGGTGTACGCCGACGTCGAGGAGGTGTACGAGTTCCTGCTCGACTTCCCGGGGTACGCCCGCTACTCGAAGTACCTCGACGACGTGCGGACGATCGAGGGCGACGGTGGCCCCGGAACCCGCTACGCGCTCCGGTTCGCGTGGTGGAAGATCACCTACACGGCCCACTCGCGGGTGACGGGCGTCGAGCCGCCGGAGCGGATCGACTGGGAGATCACGAAAGACATCGACGCCGGCGGGCGCTGGCGCGTGACATCGACGGGGCCGGACCCCGAGTCCGACGGCGACGCCGAGACCGACGCCGCCGACTCGCCGGTCTGCGAGGTCGCGCTCGAAGTCGAGTTCGACCCGGGGTCGGCCAGCCCGGACGCGCTCGACCTCCCGCGGCTCGTCTCCTTCGACTGGGTGGTCAAGAAGGCGGTCCCGCTCATCCGTACCGAGGCCGAGCGCGTCGTCCAGCGCGCCGTCCGCGACCTAGAGGGGTCGACCCGGAACGTCGACCTCGACGTGTACGTCGACTCCGAACGGATCTGAGGAGCGGGCGGTCCGCGTGCGACGCGGTGTCCCCGCCGTCGCCGAGTCGAAGGCCTTAATATATCCAGCGGGGAACGATGGAACGCGTACGAGGGCTCGTAGATCAGTGGTAGATCATCCCCCTGGCACGGGGAAGGCCCGGGGTTCAAATCCCCGCGAGTCCACTCCTTCACTCCCTTCGGTCGTTCAGTCGTTCCCTCGCGTGGTCCCGTTCGTTTCACTCACGGGACCCCCGCGAGTCCATGTTTTTGCGCCGCGAGCAACACCGCGAGCGGCGCGACACTGCAACGAGCCGGGATTTGAACCCTGCCAGTCGCGCGCAGCGAACGGAGTGAGCGAGCACGTCTGGCTCCGGTTCAAAATCCCCGCGAGTCCACTCGACTCACTTCGTTCGTCTCGTTCCCTCGCGTGGTCCCGTTCGCTAGCATCGCCGGCGCTTCGCGCCGGCTGCAAGAGGGACCTCCGGTCCCTCTCTGCTCACGGGACCCCCGCGAGTCCGTCCGTGTTCGTTGTTCCGCCAGCGACGCTACTCTAATCGCGGTTCGAATTCCGTCACGCGCCGCTGACCCACCGCAACACCTCGCTCTGACGGTCGAGGAGGGTTCCGAGGTGGTCGGTCTCGGAGGTCGCGAGCCCCGCGTCGGTCTCATCCGCGAACGCTCGCACCGCCGATAGCGGCGCGTTCTCGTCGCGGGTCCCGTGCCAGGCGCGGACGGTGGCCGACGGCCGGTCCAGGCCGGCCCACTCGTCGCCGAACCACCGGTTCTCCCGGGCGACGGCCTTCGCTCCCGGCCGCAGGGCCTCGCGGAAGTCGTCGGCGACCGCCCGCGAGACGGCCTCCGACACCGAGCGGTCGGTGTACTGACCGACGACCGCCTCGGGGCCGGCCACAGACGCGTACGCGCCCGACAGCCGGAAGAGGACGCGGACGGCGAGGGGGATCCGCGACAGCTTGACGAGGCCGACATCGGACGGGGGCACGACGCTGCTGACAAGCCCGACGCGATCGACCCGCTCGTCCGCCGCGGCCGCGAGCGCGAACGGGCCGCCGCCGGAAAAGCCCACGACCTCGGCGTCGTCGACCGACTCCGCGTCGAGGAGCGCCCCTAAGTCTCCCCGCCAGTCGCGCCACTCCCAGCCGACCGGCGGCGCCGACGAACGCCCGTAGCCCGGTCGGTCCGGAACGAGGAGGCGAACGCCCTCCCCGGCCGCGGCCTCGGAGAGGAGCGCCGCGAACAGTCGCGACCCCGGGGTTCCGTGGTGCGCGACGACCGGCGTCCCGCCCTCGTCTCCGCCGACGGCGTAGGCGAGCGTCCGGCCGTCCGAGAGCGTGCACGTCTCCGTGGCGAGCCCGCGGGGTCGACTCGCCTGCTGTATGTTCCGTTGCACGCGTCGCCCTTCCGCGCCGTCCGGGATAACGGGTCGGGATTCCCAAACCGCTCTTTTAGTCTCCGCCTCCCACGGGGCCGGCGACTGACGTGGGTGTTACCGCGGATTGATGCGGGACGCTCCCGTGGATCACTGCATGTCGACGCACGAGGTCACGGCGGACCGCCCGGACGGCCTGCTGCACGCGACCGGCAGGGACTTCTGACGGCGCGATGGGTCTCAGAGAAGCGATTCTGGAGTTCCTGGCGTGCGACGAGGCGTCCGCCCGGAGCGCGTTCCGCGACCTCCTCGGCCATCGCCCCGACGCCACCGACGGCAGCGACGCCTCCGCGAGGCGCGGGCTCGACCCGCACCGGCTCCCGCGGACGCGTTCGGAGGCGGCCCTGCCCGCCGCGATCGCCGACTCGGACGACCTCACCGACCGCGGTCGGCGCCTGATCGAGCGCGTTCGGCTCCTCGACGACGCGCCGCTCGGCGTCACGCTCTGCGGGCCGGCGTACCGCGACACCCCGATCCTGTACGCGAACCGGATGACTCGCGAGCTCACCGGCTACTCGCTCGCGGCGCTCCGCGGGCGCAACCCGCGGCTGTTACAGGGGCCGAAAACGAGTGACCCGGCCGTCGCCGACCTCCGCGAGGCGGTGTCGATCTGGGAGCCGGTGACGGTCGAGCTGTGGAACCACCGGCGCGACGGCACCCCGTTCCTGAATCGCGTCTCGCTCCGGCCCCTCCCGGGCGACGACGGGACGATCACGCACTGGGTCGCCGTGCAAGAGGCGGTCGACGGGAGCGGCGCAGGGCGCTGAGCTCCCGAACGCCCCTACCGGAGCGTCGAGGTCGGCACGACCGACGGCAACACCCCGCCGCCGGCGTCCTCGATCACGGCCTCGGCGACGTGTTCGCCGCTGAGCAGACACATCGGCATCCCGATCCCGGGGTTCGTGTACGCGCCGACGTAGTAGAGCCCCTCGACGCCCGGGGCGCGATGCGCCGGCCGGAGCGGCCCGGTCTGCCCGAGCGTGTGCGAGAGCGCGAGCGCGGTGCCCCGGGGCGCGTTGAAGCGCTCGCGGAAGTCGGAGACGCAGGCGGTCTCCTCGAACACCACCCGGTCGCGGAAGTCGACGCCGGCGTGCTCGGCCAGATCGTCGAGCACCAGCTCGCGGAAGCGCTCGCGGGTCTCCGGGTCGTCGTCGAGTCCGGGCGCCAGCGGGACGAGGGCGAACACCGCCTCGCGGCCCTCGGGCGCCGCCTCCGGGTCCGTCTTCGAGGGGACGTGGACGTAGTACGCCGGGTCGTCGGGCCACGCCGGGTCGTCGAAGATCTTCTCGAAGTGGGGGCGCCAGTCGGTCGGCAACACGAGCGCGTGGTGGTCGAGGTCGACGTCGCCCTCGACGCCGAAGTACATGAGGAACGCCGAGGGGGCGTACGTCCGCGACTCCCAGTACGCCTCGCGGCGCGCGTGCTCGTCGGAGAGGAGGTCGCGCTCGACGTGCGGCGGCGCCGCGTTCGCGACCACGCGGTCGAACCGGCCGGTCGCCCCGGGAGTCTCCACGTCGAACTTCGGTCCCACCGCCGCGACCGAGGGGTCGATGGCGCGCACCGGCGTCCCCGTGCGGATCTCGGCGCCGAGGTCCGTCGCGAGCGCCGCCATCCCGTCGACGACGCTCGCGATGCCCCCGGTCGGGTGATAGACGCCGAGGTTCATGTCGACGTGGCTCATCAGCGTGTAGATCGCCGGCGTGTTGTACGGCGACCCGCCGAGGAAGACGAGCTTGTACTCGGCGATCTGCCGCAGCTTCTCGTGGTCGAAGTAGTCGCCGACGTAGTCGTCCATCGTCCGGAGCTTCGGGAGCGCGCGCCCCGACCGCAACACGTCCGTATCGACCATGTCCCGGAGCCGCGAGCGGCTCGGGTAGACGAACCGGTCCATCCCGAGGTCGTACGCCTCCGCGGCGTCGTCGAGGTACGCGTCGAGCCGGTCGCCGGCGCCCGCCTCGTACGACTCGAACAGCGCCTTCTGCCCCTCCCGGTCCGCGGGCATCGTCGCGCGGTCGCCGTCCTTCCAGACGACCTCGTAGAGGGGGTCCAGCTCGGTCAGCTCGTAGAACTCCTCGGTCGACCGGCCGAAGTGACCGAAGAAGCGGTCGAACACCTCCGGCATGAGGTACCACGAGGGACCGGTGTCGATCCGGAAGCCGTCGCGCTCGATCCGGCCGGCGTACCCCCCCGGATGCTCTTTGCGCTCGAACACCGTCACGTCCGCGCCGGCGTCGGCGAGGTACGCGGCGGCGGAGAGGCCGCCGAACCCCGCGCCGACCACGGCGATCTCCTCGCCGGCGAGGCGCTCGTCGTCGCGTGAACGAGGGCTCATCGCGAGGCCGTACGGTCTCCGAGGGATTCACTGCCCCGCCATACTATGTGGGCCTTTTACCCCGACCGCGGCCCCCTCACGACTCGCCCTCCGGCGGGGTCCGGTCCTGCAGTCGTCGGGCCGCGAGCGCGAAGAGCCCCGTCCCGATCAGGTAGAGCCGCCAGCCGGCGTTCGCGACCGGGAATATCCGTTCGACCGGTTCCTCGATCGCCTCGTCGGGATCGCGCGGCTGGACGGGGTTGTTGATATGGACGGTCTCCGTGGTCCCCGTGGTCCCCGCGTCGACCGTGCGCGCCCCGGTCTCCGAGTCGACGCGGAGGTCGACGAACGTCTGGACGAACCCGTCCGCGGTCGAGAACAGGATCTCCCCCTCGAGCCGGAGGAACCGATCGCGGAGCGGCCACAGGTAGTTCACCCCGTCGAGGTGGACCCAGTCGAGCGCCACGTGCGCGAAGACGTGCGCGAACAGCGCGGCCCACGCGACGGCGACCCACCGCGCCGAGAGCCGGCCGCGCACGAGCGAGGTCTCCCGCACCCGCGTGTCGTAGTACAACAGGAGCGCGGCGGCCGCGGGGATCGCGAGCGTGTGGCCGACGGTCCGGTGGGCGCCCGACATGAACGGGCCGAGGAAGCTGTCGACCTCCGGGGCGACGAGGACGAGGAGCAGGACCGCGATCGCCCGCCGATCGAACCGGTCGTCGAGCAGCCCGGCGGCGAGCAGCACCGCGAACCCGGCGTGGACCACCGTCGAGACCATCTATCGGGTCACCTCCGGATCGCCTCCGGGTCGTCGTCGGTCTCCCACCGGAACCGAACCGCCAGCAGCGCGCCCGCGGCGGCGACGACGACCAGCTGCCAGCCGGTCCGGACGAGGTGTAGTTCGCGCTCGGCGCCCGGCGAGAGCCCCGGGCGGCCGTCGGGGTTCGCGAACGTCGGGATCGCGTACGACTCCGTCGTGCCGAGCGCCTCCAGCGGGAGGATCCCGGGGCCCCCGCCCCCGAGCGTGACGAACGTCTGGACGACGCCGTCCTCAGTCGAGAGGAGGAACCCCCCGCTGACGAGGTAGTAGGCGTCGGCGAGGGGGTACAGCAGGTTCACCCCCTCGCTGCCGAACAGGTCCGGACCGACGCCGGCGACGAGGAACGCCGCGAGCGCGACCCACGCGACCCGGACGCCCCGTCGCCCCGCCCGCTCGCGGAGCCGGGAGGCGTCCCGCAGTTCGGTGTCCCAGTAGAGGGCGACGCCGGCCGCGAGCGGGAGCCAGACGGCGTGGAGGAGGGCGTTCGTCGCGCCCGGGACCGCGAGGCTCGCGACCGCGTCGAGGTCCGGGAGCACCGCGGCGACGACGATGACCGCGACCGAGCGCCGGTCGAACGCGGCGCCGAGCAGGGCGGCCGCGAGCAGCGCGCCGAACGCGGCGTTGACCAACGTCGGTGCCATATCCG
The DNA here is from genome assembly GCF_002252965.1 of Halorubrum sp. Ea1. NCBI lineage: Archaea > Methanobacteriati > Methanobacteriota > Halobacteria > Halobacteriales > Haloferacaceae > Halorubrum > Halorubrum sp. Ea1. The sequence goes on along the minus strand of NZ_NHPG01000135.1, from coordinate 4,430 downwards.
CTTTGACGAGCCCAGCCGAATAAGTCGCTCGGGGAGCCGTCCCCGGATCAGCGGGCGTCGCCGTCGCGGTCGGCGGGAGCGGGGTCGTCGACGAAGTCGAAGTCGCCGGAGGCGTCGGCCTCGTCGTCGCCCGTGTCACCGTTGCCGGCGGTCCCGTGGCCGCCCGTGTCACCGTTGCCGGCGGTCCCGTGGCCGCCCGTGTCACCGTCGTCGTCCGTGTCACCGTCGCCGCCCTCGTCGCCGTCGCCGTTGGCGCCGTCGCTCCCGCCCTCGTCGCCGCTCACCGATACCGCCGGAAGCGGCTCGGACGGCTCGGGGCGACCGAGCAGCGCGAGGGCCATCCGCCGAGCGACGTACGCCGCGAGGTTCGCGAGATGGAGCGCGAGGAGGACGCCGGCGACGCCGAGCGGGAGCGCGACCAGCGCCTCCGGCAGGGTGTCGATCGCCCACGTCACCGGCTCGCCGTTGACCTCGCCGAAATCGGCCGTGTACGGGTACCGAAGCGGCGCGGCGACCAGCGGCAGCGCGCTCGCGAGCAGGACGAGGGGAACGAACGCGAGCAGGCTCACCCAGAACTTCAACGAGAGGAACCCGAGCCCCCGCCACGTCGACGGCGCGTCCACGTACTTCCTGGCGCCCGCGAGCGCGCCGTCCGCGGCGGCGAGGTCGTCCGGGCGCAGTAGGTGGGTCCCGAGCAGCGCGTTCGCGAGCCGCCGCTCCAGTCCCGCGGCGAGCCGGGCGCCGATCAGCGTCGCGAACAGGACCACCAGCCCGACGAGCGCGACCGACAGGGCCAGGCCGAACGCGACCCCGAAGGTGAAGACCGCCGAGTAGACGAACCCGAGCGGGACGGCGAGCAGGAGGTACAACAGGTGCCTGTACGTGCGGCCGTCGGCGACGACGCCGACGACGGGGAGCTCGGAGGGGTGACGGAGGGAGACCATACGCGGTCGAAACCGGTTCCTCTGTCGACATAAATCGGTCGCTCCCGGCGTCGTGTGGCGGTCTCAAGCGCCGCTACGGGGCGGAGCGGCCACGGACGTCGCCGCGTCGCTCTCAGCCGACGAAGAAGTCGATGGCGTTCCCCTTCGACTGTCCCTTGTACAGCTCCGAGTAGCCGCAGTTCGCGCAGGAGACCACGACGAACGAGCGGTTCTGCACGTCGAACATCTTGGTGAGGCCGGTGCCGCTCGTCGCGATCTCGTCCGTCTCGGTCTCCTCGCTCCCGCACTTCGGACAGCCCGATCCCTCGCCGGCCGCCAGCGATTCGGGTCGGTCTCCCGATCGCGCCGAGTCGGGATCGGCGCGACCGTCGTCCGCGTCGTCCCACTCGTCGCTCGGTTCGTTGCCGAAGACGGAGTACTCCACGTCGTCGTCGTTTTCGGAGGGCATCAGCCCTACCTGCACGCGCGACCGACAAACCTCTTGTGGGGGTGTGCGACGCCGGCGACGTCTCTCTCGATCGCGACGTCCCTCGCGACCGCGATGCCTACTCGTCGATCTCGTCGACGAGTCCGTCGGCCACGCCGACGTACCCCGCGGGCGTCAGCGCCCGCAGCTCCTCGCGCACGTCCTCGTCGACGTCGAGGTCGCCGAACAGCTCGCGAAAGTCGTCGAGCGTCACCGACCGCCCGCGCGTCAGCTCCTTCACGCGCTCGTAGGCGTCGGTGTCGCCCTCGCGTCGGAGGATCGTCTGGACGGCCTCGCCGATCACCTCGGGGGTCGCCGCGAGCTCCTCGCGCATCACCGCCTCGTTCGGAACGACCTTCGCGAGCCCGTTCCCGGCTTTCCCGTAGCCGATGAGACAGTGCGCGAGCGCGGCGCCGACGTTGCGCTTGACGGTGGAGTCTGAGAGGTCGCGCTGGAGCCGCGAGCCAGTCACGTAGTCCGCGAGGAAGGTGAGGTCGCCGTTCGCCTTCGACAGGTTCCCCTCGCTGTTCTCGAAGTCGATCGGGTTCACCTTGTGCGGCATCGTCGAGGAGCCGGTCTCCCCCTCGACGGTCCGCTGGCCGAGGTACCGGTCGGAGACGTACAGCCACGCGTCCAGGTCCAGGTCGAGGAGCACGTTGTTGACGCCGCGGAGCGCGTCGAACAGCGCCGCGAGGTCGTCGCAGGGGTTCACCTGCGTGGCGAGCGGCGTGTGTTCCAAGTCGAGCCCGCGCACGAACGACTCGGAGAACGCCCGCCAGTCGACGTCGGGGTAGGCGGCGTCGTGAGCGGCGTACGTGCCCGAGGCGCCGGCCAGCTTCCCGGAGAGGTCCCCGTTCGCGACGACGACGCGGCCGAGCGCGCGCCCGAGCCGAGAGGCGTACACCGCCATCTCCTTGCCGAACGTGGTCGGCGTCGCGGGCTGGCCGTGGGTGCGGGCGAGCATCGGCGTCCCGCGGTACTCCTGGGCGAGGTCGACCAAGGCGTCCCGGACCTCCCGGATCGCGGGCACGAGCACCTCGCTCACCGCGGGCTTGAGCAGGAGCCGGTGCGCGAGGTTGTTAACGTCCTCGCTGGTGAGCCCGAAGTGGACCCACGGGTACAGCGCCTCCGCGTCGTCGACCGCCCCGGAGTCGTCCGCCTCGTCCAGCCGGACGCGCAGGAAGTACTCGACCGCCTTCACGTCGTGGTTGGTCGCGGCGTACCCCTCGGCGCCCTCGACTTCGAGCGCCTTGATCAGGCGCGCGTCCTCGGCGGAGAACGACTCGTAGACGTCGCGGAGCGCCGCCTCGGCGTCGTCATCGAGCGCGATCGGCGTCTCGTCGAGCGCGGCGAGCTCGATCAGGTACTCGACCTCGACGCGGGTCCGGGCGCGCATCAGCGCGGCCTCGCTGGCGTACGGCGACAGCGGCGCGGTCCGCGAGGCGTATCGCCCGTCGAGCGGCGAGACTGCCGCGAGGGGGTCCGACCGCGACAGGCCCGAGATGGCGTGGTCCGTCATGTCCGCGACTGCCCCCGGAGCCAGCAAAAACGTGTCGATGGCGTGGCGCACGGACGTGGATAGGTGAGCCCACTTTTCGCGACCGGTCGGGCGATCCTATCCGCAAACGTGGATACTCGGGCGGAACGGACCGCAATCGATATACGCGATCGGTCGGACCACTCGCGTATGAAGTTCGCCGGACTCGCGAGCAACCGGGGGCGGAACCTCAGACACATCGCCGACGCCGCGCCGGGCGGCGCGGAGCTGTCGGTCGTCCTGACGAACCGGGAGCAGGCGCCCGTGTTGGAGGCCGCGACGGAGCGACGGATCCCGACCGAGGTCGTCGAGCGCGAGGGGGAGGAGTCGCGCGCGTCCCACGAGCGACGAATCTTAGACCGGCTCGCCGACTACGACTTCGACCTCGTCTGCCTCGACGGGTACATGCGCGTGCTCACCGACGAGTTCCTCGACGCGGCGCCGACGACGCTGAACGTCCACCCCTCGCTGCTCCCGGCGTTCCCCGGGATGGACGCCCACGAGCAGGTGCTGGACGCGGGCGTTCGGACAACGGGGTGTACCGTCCACGTCGTCACCGAGGCGATCGACGACGGCCCGATCGTCACCCAGGAGCCGGTCCCCGTCTACGGCGACGACGACGCCGACTCGCTGAAGGACCGGGTGCTCCACGACGCGGAGTTCACGGCGTACCCGCGGGCGGTCCGGTGGTTCGCCGAGGACCGCGTGACGGTGGAGCGCGAGGGCAGCGACGCCGTCGGCGTGACCGTCGAGGGCGACGCCGGCGGCGACTTCCCGGAGCGTCGGTTCGCCTCCGAGGAGCGCGCCGCGACGCTCCGATACGGCGAGAACCCGCACCAGGACGCCGCGCTCTACGCGGACGACGGCTGCGAGGAGGCGAGCGTCGTCGGCGCCGACCGGCTGAACCCCGGTTCGAAGGAGATGGGGTACAACAACTACAACGACGCCGACGCGGCCCTGAACCTCGTGAAGGAGTTCGACGAGCCCGCGGCCGCCGTGATCAAGCACACGAACCCCGCCGGCTGCGCGACGAGCGACGAGCTCGCGGACGCGTACGACCGCGCGCTCCGGACCGACGCGAAGTCGGCGTTCGGCGGCATCGTCGCGCTGAACCGCGAGTGCGACGCCGACACCGCGACCGCGGTCGCCGACTCGTTCAAAGAGGTCGTCGTCGCGCCCGGCTACACCGACAGCGCGCTCGACGTGCTCCGGGAGAAGGGGAACCTCCGCGTGCTCGACGTCGGCCCGCTAGGCGAGGGCGACGACCGCTTCGCCGAGCGGTTCACGGAGAAGCCGATCGTCGGCGGCCGCCTCGTGCAGGAGCGGGACCGCCAGTCGCCCACCGCCGCGGACCTAGAGGTGGTCACCGAGCGCGAACCCACCGACGAGCAGCTGGAGACGATGGTCTTCGCCTGGAAGACGCTCAAGCACGTCAAGTCGAACGGGATCCTGTTCGCGACCGGCACCGAGACGGTCGGCGTCG
>NZ_NHPG01000132.1:0-12024 GCF_002252965.1 Halorubrum sp. Ea1 | reverse complement strand
CGGCCGAGTCGCCCGCGGCGTCCGCTGTCTCGCTCTCGTCGCCGTCCTCCCCGGCTCGCGTGTACGTCCCGAACCCGGGCTCGTCGGCGTCTCCGTCGCCGTCGGCCGTCATGACGAACTCCCCGTCGTCGCCGCCCGCGCCGGCGACGCCGCCGGTCCCCGCGTCCCCGACCGACCGCAGCCCGTCGATCATCTCCGCGGCGCTCATCGGGTCGAGGTAGAGCCGCGAGACGGTGTGGCCGATGCCGGTCGCGGTCAGGCTCTCCGTCCCGCCGTCGCGGTCGCGGTCGATGAAGCCGTTGACGGCGAGGTAGTCGAGGACGGTGTCGGTGACGGCCCCGAGCCGCCCCTCGTCGTCGGTCTGCGTGGCGTAGAGGGTGTTGTCGAGGAAGGAGAGGAGCCCGTCGCGGGTGGAGGCGAAGCCGGAGGCGACGGTGGCGAGCACGTGGGTCCGGAGCGCGGGCTCGGCGGCGAGCTTCGAGCGGACCGGCTCGGGGTCAGCCCAGAGGTACCGCTCGAACAGCTCCTCCTTCGTGTCCGCGTCGTTCGCGAGCAGCACCGCCTCGCCGTAGGGGTCGAGTCCGGGCCGACCCGCGCGCCCGCACATCTGGTGGACCTCCAGCACGTCGAGCGGCTTCATCCCGCCGAACTCCCCGTCGTAGCGGCGCCAGTCGCGGACGATCACCCGGCGGGCGGGGGTGTTGACGCCGGCGGCGAGCGTCGGCGTCGCGGAGATGCACTTGATGAGGCGGTCGCGGAACGCGTCCTCGACGAGCGACCGGTGCTCGCTCGCGAGCCCCGCGTGGTGGAACGCCGACCCCTGCGCGACCGCGTCGGCGAGGTCCTCCGACGTGTCCGTGTCGGAGACGCCGCGGATCTCCTCGGCGAGATCGCGGAGGCGGTCGCGCTCGTCGTCGGTGAGCCGCGACCCGGTGACGTCGGTGAGCTTCCGGGCGGACGACTCGGCGTTGCGCCGGGAGTTGACGAAGACGAGCGAGGAGCCGCCCTGCCCGTCCTCCTCGGTGTCGAGCGCGTCGGCGACGAGCCGGGCGGTCTGGTCCTCGCCGCGCTCGACGGGGACCTCCCGCTTGCTCCCGTCGGCGAAGTCGACGGCGTTACCGAAGTGGACGCCCATCCGGAGGTCGATCGGGCGCCAGTCCGACTCGACCAGCCCGGCGTCGAGCCAGTCGGCGATGACGTCGGCGTTGCCGACGGTCGCCGAGAGCGCGACCGTCTGGAGCCCGGGGTTCACCTTCCGGAGCTTCGCGAGGGTCACTTCGAGGGTGGGGCCGCGGTTCGGGTCGTCGACGAGGTGGACCTCGTCGCTCACGACGCAGGTGAGGTCGTCGATCCACGGGGCGCCGTTGCGGATCAGCGAGTCGACCTTCTCCGAGGTGGCGACGATGACGTCCCGCGTGGCGAGCCACTCGCCGTCGGACTCGTAGTTGCCGGTGGAGACGCCGACCGTGACGCCGTGGTCCTCCCAGCGCTCGAACTCGGTCTTCTTCTCGCTGGCGAGCGCGCGCAGCGGGACGATGTACAGCGCCTTGCCGCCGCGCTCGATCGCCGACAGCATGGCGAGCTCGGCGATCAGTGTCTTCCCGGAGGCCGTCGGAACCGCGGCGACGAGGCTCTCGCCGTCGACGACGCCGGCCTCGACGGCGGCCGCCTGCGGCGGGTACAGCTCGGCGACGCCCTCCGATTCGAGCGCCTCGCCGACGCCCGCGGGGAGCCCGGAGAGCGAACTCGGTTGCATTGGTGGAGGGTGGGTCCCGACCCGATTTAAACCGTCGGAACGGCCCGGTGGCGGGGGCCGCGCTCGTCTCCTCACGGCCGACCCGCCGCTTCCGCTACAGCTCGCCCTTCGTGCTCGGCGTGTCGCTGCGGCGCTCGTCGAGCCGCGTCGCGTCGTCGAGCGCCCGTGCGAGGGCCTTGAACAGCGCCTCGACCTCGTGGTGGGCGTTGTCTCCCCGCTCCACCGCGGCGTGGAGCGTCAGGCCGGCGTTGTGCGCCAGCGACAGCGCGAAGTGGTCGGCCATGACGCTGGTGAACCCGCCGATCGACGCCTGCGAGAACGCCCCGTCGAACTCGTAGTACGGGCGCCCGGCCACGTCGACGACGACGCTCGCGACCGCCTCGTCGAGGGGGACCCGTCGGTCGGCGTACCGCCGGATGCCGCGCTTCTCGCCGAGCGCCTCGTCGAACGCCTCGCCGAGGCAGATCGCCACGTCCTCGACCGTGTGGTGGTCGTCGATCTCGGTGTCCCCGTCGCACCTGACGGTGAGGTCGAAGAGGCCGTGTTTGGCGAACGACGCCAGCATGTGGTCGTAGAAGCCGATCCCGGTGTCGATCTCGCTGTCGCCGTCGCCGTCGATCGCGAGGGTGAGCTCGATCGTCGTCTCGCTCGTCTCGCGGGTGACGGCGGCCGTCCGGTCGTGATCGCTCATACCGGCCCGTCGCGGCGGATTCGTAAGTCGGTTGCGGGTGGGCGGACGGCCGACGGCACCCGACCGGCGGAGGATATTTGTCACGCCAGTGAATCGTCTCGGCACGGCATGGACAGTTCAGACCCCCCCGACTCGTCCGGCCCGTCCGCCGCCGCTGGCCCTCCCGACGCGTCCGGACCGACCGACGGCTCCGGCCCCTCGCGCGCCGGCGTCGAGGTCCCAGACACGCTCGCCGCCGTCGTCGACGCCGACACCGGGAAAGGGGAGCTCGAACGGACCATCGGCCTCGTGGGCGGGCTCGCGATCGGCGTGGGAACGATGATCGGCGCGGGGATCTTCGTCTTCCCGGGGCTGGCGGCCGAGAACGCCGGTCCGGCGGCGTCGCTCTCGTTCGCGATCGGAGCGGTCATCGCGCTCCTCGTCGCGCTGCCGGCGTCGGAGCTCGCCACGGCGATGCCGCGCAGCGGGGGCGGCTACTTCTTCATCTCGCGCGGACTGGGGACCGCCGCCGGCGCGGTCGTCGGGCTCGGGCTCTGGCTCGGCCTCGTGTTCGCCGCCGCGTTTTACCTCGTCGGGCTCGGCAGCTACGCGGGACAGGTGTTCCTCGAAGCCGGGATCGCGCTCCCGATCGACCCCGCGGTCCCCCTCGGCGTCGCGTTCGGCGTCGGTCTCACCGTCCTCAGCCTCTTCGGGACCGAGAACACCGCGGCGCTCCAGAACGGGATTGTGATCCTGCTGTTGGTCATCCTCACGCTCTTCTTGAGCTACGGCTCGCTCGACGCGCTCGGCGTGTTCGGCGCCGAGCGCGTCCCGGAGCGCTTCTTCCCGCCCGGCGGGACGCTGCCGGTGCTCCAGACGGCGGCACTCGTCTTCACCTCCTACCTCGGCTTCGCGCAGGTCGCGACCGTCGCGGGCGACATCACGGAGCCGAGCCGGAACCTGCCGCTGGCGATGGTCGGCTCCGTGCTCCTCGTCGGCGTCTTCTACGTCGTCACGATTTTCGTCGCGACGAGCGCGTTCGGCAGCGCCCGCCTCGGCGAGTTCGGAGAGACCGCGATGGTCGAGGTCGCGCGGTCGTTCGTCGGGCTCCCGGGGGCGCTGGCGATCGTCGTCGCCGGGCTGTTGGCGACCTTCTCCAGCGCGAACGCCTCGATCCTCAGCGCCTCCCGCGCGGTGTACGCGGTGAGCCGCGACGAAATCATCCCCGAGACGGCGAGCCGGCTCAACCTCGCGTACGGCACCCCCCACGTCGCCCTCGGGCTCGCCGGCGGTCCGATCGTCGTCCTGGCCGCGACGGGGCAGGTGGCGCTGCTCGCGGAGGTCGCCTCGTTCCTCCACCTCGTGATGTACGGGCTGATCTGCGTCGCGCTGATCCAGCTCCGGCGGGAACGGCCGTCGTGGTACGACCCGGCGTTCCGCTGTCCGGCCGGGTTCGCCGTCGCCGGCGTCGGCGGGCTCGCGAGCTTCGCGCTCATCGCGTTCATGCGGCCGGCGTCGATCGGCGTCGGCGCCGCGATCATGATCGCGGCGTACGGCTGGTACCGATACTACGCGACGGACGTCGAACTCAAAGGAGACTTCTGAGATGACCGACACACCCACCGAGGACGGCGAGGAACAGACCGAGACCGGGGACCGACAGGCGACCGGAGAACAGCCGGGGCCTGAAACGCCGACCGGAGAGCAGCCGGAGCCGGACGCGCCGACCGACGTCGTTCGGCCGTCGGTGCTGGTTCCCCTGAAACTGCTCGAGGGCGAATCGCTCCCGAACGGTGTCCCGGAGCTGCTCGCGAACGCCCGCGTCGTGCTGCTCGGGTATCACGTCATCCCCGAGCAGACGGCGACCGAGCAGGCGCGGGAGCAGTTCGGCGAGAAGGCGATGTCGAAGCTCGGCGAGTTCGCCGACTCGCTCGCCGCGGCCGGCGCCGACGTCGAGACCCGGCTCGTGTTCACTCACGACGAGGCGACCACGATCGACCGGCTCATCTACGAGTACGAGTGTCTCGCGGTGCTGGTCCCGAACAGCGCGGAGCGCGTCGACTCGGTGCTCGTCGCGCTCCGCGGGACGGTCGGCGTCGGGCGGAACACCCGGCTCGTCGCCGGGCTGTTCGCCGACGCGGGCGTCGACGTGACGCTGTATCACGCCCTCAACGAGGGCGAGTCCCCCGACGACGGGGAGTCGTTCCTGAACGGGGTACGGGCCGACCTCGTCGAGCGCGGCGTCGCGGCCGACCGGATCGAGACGCTCGTCGAAGACGCGGACGCCCCGCTCGACGCCATCGCGGGCCGGGCCGAGTCGCACGACGCGGTCGTGATGGGCGAGACGGACCCGTCGGTCACGACGTTCGTCTTCGGGATGCCGTCGGAGCAGGTGGCCGAGCGCTTCCTCGGGCCGGTGCTGGTCGTCCAGCGCGAGCGTCCGGAGGAGTAGTCGGCGGCCGACCGAGGGGCGACTTCGCGGGACCCGCCGTCTCAGACGTCTTCCGCGGCCGCCTGCGCCTCCCGCAGCGTGAACCGCCCCTCGTACAGCGCGGTCCCGACCACGACCGCGGCCGCGCCGGCCCCTTTCAGCGCCGCCGCGTCCTCGACGGTCGCCACGCCGCCGGAGGCGATCACCGGGACGTCGACCGCGTCGACGACGCTTTCGACCGCGTCGCGGTCGATCCCCGCTAACTGCCCCTCGACGTCGACGTTCGTGAACAGGATCGCGCCCGCGCCGAGCTCCTCGTAGCGCGTCGCGGCCTCGGCGGGGTCGAGGCCGGTCCCCTCGGTCCAGCCGCTCACGACGACCTCGCCGCCCTTCGCGTCGAGGCTGACGACGACGCTTCCCGGGTGGCTCTCGTCGATCTCGGCGACGATCTCGGGCGTCTCGACCGCCGCGGTCCCGAGGATGACGCGGTCGAGACCCATATCCAGGAGCTCGCGCGCGCCCTCCGCCGTGCGGATGCCGCCGCCCAACTGGAGGCCGACCGCGTCCGGGACGCTCCGGACGACCGACTCGATCGCGTCGGCGTTGACGCGCTCGCCCTCGAACGCGCCGTCGAGGTCGACGAGGTGGAGCGTTTCCGCGCCCGCCTCGATCCAGCGGTCGGCGGCCTCGACCGGGTCGCCGTACCGCTTGCCCGTGCCGCGCTCGCCGCCGACCAGCTGGACCACCTCGCCGTCCTGGACGTCGACCGCCGGGATCACCTCGAACTCGGGGAAACCGCTCATACCCGTCGGGAGTCGCGGGCGCGGATTAAACGAGTCGGTTCGGGCGGCGAGGGGCCTCAGGGCGCGACGGGGGAAGGTACCGTCGAGGCGCGAGGGTCGTGCCGGCGGCCGCGCGCTTCAGACCGCCGGCGCGCCTCACTCCACCGAGACGATCAGCACGGAGGCCTCCTCGTCGAACGCGGCCGGGTCGGTCGCGAGCGCCGCCGCCGCCTCCGCGTCCGCGATCGATTCGACGACGGTCTCGCCGTCGAGCGACCCGGGGACGGCGTCGCCGATCACCGCCGTGACCGCCTCGGAGGGGAACGCGCCGCCGGCCACGAGGACGTCGGTGCCGTCGTGCCAGACCGCGAGCCGCGCCGTGACGCCGACGGCCTCGTCGACCGCGGTCGTCGAGCCGTCCGGGAGGGGCGCCTCCCCGTCGAGCGCGAACTCGCCCGCGAAGCGCCACGCCGTCGCGGTGTGGCCGCCGACGACGGTGGTGGTCCCCTCGTCGACCTCTTCGAGGCCGTCCGTCCCGGCGCTCCGGAGCCGCGCGCGGAACGCGTCGACCGCGGCCGTCTCCACTTCCGCCATCAGCCGGCCTCTACCGACGCCCGCCGGCAGTCCGTCGAGGGCGGGCCGAAGGTCGATCCGGGTCGCGAAGAAGACCACCGGTGACCCGCTCGCGTCGAACGTCTCGTCGAGCGCCTCGGCGACGGAGACGTACTCGTAGATCAGCGTTCGTTCGAGCGCGCGCACGGTCGCCGGGCCGTACGTCCGCTCGAAGACCGCGCTCTCCGACTCGTCGAGGAGCCGCCAGCCGTCGTCGATCCGCTCGTTCGTCACGGTCGGCTCCGGGACCGGCCCCTCCCGAGCGCCGAGACAGCCCGCGAGACCGAGCGCCGTGGCGCTCGCCCCCGCGGCGAGGAGTCGACGGCGCGTGCGTCCGCTCGGGTCGCCTCCGGACGAGTCGTTCATACGGATCCGGAGGCGCGCCCGGATAAATCGGTATCGCCGAGAATATCGGAACAGATACCGCCGGACCGAGGGAGGCGGTCGCCGGCCTCGTCGACCGCCCGACACCGACACGGATCCCTTATAACCACCGAGTGTGACTACCGAGTAATGGCAGACGACACGGACGCGGCCACCGGTCCGGACGCGGTCACCGACGAGGGCGCGGTCAGCGACGGGGACGCGGTCGCCAGCGGCGAACCGAGCGCGTCGCGGACGCGGCGGGGGACGGACCGGCCGACCCGCCGCCGGTTCCTGGCGCTCGGGGGCGCCGCGGGCGCCCTGGCGCTCGCCGGCTGTAGCGCGCAGCAGACGGGCGACGACGGGGGCGACGGCGGCTCGAGCGACGGGGCGGACGGCTCGGACGGCTCGAACGAGACCGACGGCGACGACGGATCGGACGGCGAGGGCGGCGACGAGGAGACCCCCACGCTGACGGTCGCGACCTACACCAGTTTCATCGACGCCCCCTCGGTGAGCCCGGGAGAGTGGCTCAAAGAGGAGTTCGAGTCGCGCGTCGACGCCGAGCTGGAGTGGGCGACGCCCGACAACGAGCTGAACTACTACGTCGAGCGCGCCGCCTCGGGCGTCTCCATCGACGCCGACCTCTACGTCGGTCTCACGACCGAGGACCTCGTCCGCGTCGACGACCAGCTCGACGACGGGCTGTTCGCCGAGCGGGGCGAGGTGGGCGGGTTCGGCGACGTCCGCGACGGGCTCCTCTTCGACCCGTTCGACCGGGCCGTTCCCTTCGACACCGGCTACGTGAGCCTCGTCTACGACGGCACAGCGGTCGAGGCCCCGGAGACGTTCGACGGGCTGCTCGCCGACGAGCACAGCGGGGCGCTCATCGCGCAGAACCCCGGCGGCTCCTCGACGGGGCGCTCGTTCCTGCTGCACACGATCCACCGCTTCGGCGACGGCGGCGTCGCGAGCGACGGCGACGACGAGGCGGTCGAGGGCGGCGACGGCGACCCCGACTACGACTACCTCGACTACTGGGCGGACCTCCAAGCGAACGACGTCCGCGTGCTCGGCTCGTGGGACGACGCGTACACCGCCTGGAGCAACGGCGAGGCACCGATCGTCGTCTCCTACTCGACCGACCAGGTGTTCGCTGACATGGAGGGAGCGAACCTGGAGGAACACCAGATCCGCTTTTTGAACGATCAGGCGTACGCGACCCCCGAGGGGATGGCCGTCTTCGCCGACGCCGACGAGCCGGCGCTCGCCCGCGAGTTCATGTCGTTCATGCTGGAGCCGGACGTGCAGGGGCAGATCGCCCAGCGCAACGTCGCCTTCCCCGCGACCGACACCGCGACGCTCCCGGACGACTACGCCGAGCTCGCCCAGGAGCCGGCCGAACCGGTGACGTTCACGTACGACGAGCTCCAAGGCTCGGTCAGTGAGTGGATCGACGCCTGGGAGCGACAGTACGCCGGGAACTGAGACCGGCGTGACCGACCGCCGCAGCGGCGCCGGAGAGGCCTCGACCCCCGACGCCGGCCCGAGTCGCCGTCGCGTCCGGTCGCTCCGCGACCGGCTCGAAGGGCGCCTGCTGACCGCGCTCGCGGTCGTGACGAGCCTCACGCTCGTCGTCGCCTTCTACTACCCGGTCGGGACGGTCCTGATCGAGGCGGTCGTCGTCGACGGCGTCGCCACGCTCGCGGTGTTCGCCGAGCTGGTGCGCGACCCCTTCTATTTCGGCGAGCTCGCCCGGCTGTTCGCGGGCGAGTCCCCGATCGCGGTCGCCCGCGCGCTCCTCGGACCGGACCGCCGGCTCGGGATCGTCGGCTTCACCGCGTATCAGGCCGCCCTGTCGACGGTCGCCAGCGTCGCGCTGGGGCTCCCCGCGGCGTACCTGCTCGCGCGCTTCGAGTTCCCCGGCCGCCGGACGCTCCGGTCGCTGACGATCGTCCCGTTCGTCCTCCCCTCGATCATGGTAGCGGTCGGCTTCGTCGCCACGTTCGGCACCAACGGGACCCTGAACGCCGTCCTGTCGGCGCTCGGGCTCCCGCCCGTCGACCTCATGTTCTCGCTGCAGGCGATCGTGATCGCCCACGCCTTCTACAACGCGCCGCTCGTCGCCCGGGTGACGACCGCGGCGTGGGAGTCGGTCGACGCGCGCGCGGTCGAGACCGCTCGGAGCCTCGGCGCGGGGCCCGCCCGGGCGTTCCGCGACGTGGTCGCGCCGCAGGTGTACCCGGCGGTCCTGACGGGCGCGGCGCTCACCTTCGTGTTCACGTTCGGCACCTTCCCCATCGTGCTCGCGCTCGGCGGCTTCCAGCTGGCGACCGTCGAGGTGTTCGTCTACCGACTCGTCCGCGATCTGAGCTACGCCGAGGCGGCCGCGCTGGCGATCGTGGAACTGGTCATCTCGCTCGGCGTGCTGCTCGCGTACCTCCGCTACGAGGCGCGCAACACGGTCAACGCGCGGGGCGCCCGCCCGCTCCCGCGCAGACCCCTGCTCCCGGCGGCGCCGTCCGCGCGGGAGGTCCTGCCCCGCGTCGGCCTCGCCGCCTACGCGGTCGTCGCGGCGGTGCTCTTCCTCGCCCCGATCGGCTCGATGGTCCTCGCGAGCGTCACGGGGGGCGACGGCGCGCTCACGCTGGAGCACTACCGGTTCCTCGTCGACCGCCAGCGGACGGGCGCGGCGTTTCAGGTGCGGCCGTGGCCCGCGATCCGCAACTCGCTCGCGTTCGCGTCGGCGGCGACGCTGATGGCCCTCCCGATGGGGGTCGTCGTCGCCGTGCTGACGACGCGGCGGTACCGCGGGCGGAAGCTGGTCGACGCGGCCGCGATGGCCCCGCTCGCCGTCTCCGGAATCGTCGTCGGCCTCGGGCTCCTCCGGGGACTCGTCTTCGGCGTCGAGGTCGCCGGGTGGCGGATCGCGGCGACCGGCGCCGTCGCCATCGTCGTCGCGCACGCGGTCGCCGGCTACCCCTTCGTCGTCCGGACGGTCGCGCCCGGGCTGGAGGGGTTGGACCGCTCGCTGATCGAGTCGGCGCGGGCGCTCGGCGCGTCGCGGGCGCGGGTGATCCGCGACGTGGAGCTCCCGCTCGTCTGGCCCGGGGTGGTCGCCGGCGCGGCGTTCGCGTTCGCGGTCTCGATCGGCGAGTTCACGGCGACGGTGGTGCTCGCGACCGGCGCGGACGCGTACACGATGCCGGTCGCGATCGAGCGGTTCATCGGGCGTCGGCTCGGACCGGCGACCGCGATGGGCGTCGTCCTCCTCGTCGTCACCGGGCTCAGCTTCGTCGTGATCGAGCGACTCGGAGGTGAGCACCGTGGACTTTGAGGAGGCGGCAACCGACGCCGCCGCGTCCGCCGAGCCCGCCGATGCCCCGCCTGCCGCCGCGTCCGTCGACGCCCCGCCCGCGGTCGAACTCGACGGCGTGACGAAGCGCTACGGCGACACGGCCGCCGTCGACGACGTGAGCCTCCGGGTGCGCGAGGGGGAGTTCTTCACGCTGGTCGGCCCCTCCGGCTGCGGGAAGACGACGAGCCTCCGGCTGATCGCGGGGTTCGAGGAGCCGACCGCGGGGACCGTCCGCTTCTTCGGCGAGTCGGTCGCCGGGGTGCCGCCCGAGGACCGCGACGTGGGGGTCGTCTTCCAGAACTACGCGCTGTTTCCGCACATGACCGTCGGCGAGAACGTCGGATACGGGCTCAACTTCGCCGACCCGCCCGAGGGGGTCACCCGCGACGAGCGCGTCGCGGAGCTGCTCGAACTGGTCGACCTCCCGGACGCCGCCGACCGCGAGCCGGAGAGCCTCTCCGGGGGCCAACAGCAGCGCGTCGCGATGGCGCGGGCGCTCGCGCCCGGTCCCGACCTCCTCCTCTTAGACGAGCCGATGAGCGCGCTCGACGCGCAGCTCCGCGAGCGGCTCCGGGTGCAGGTCCGGCGGATCCAGTCCGAGCTCTCGATTACGACCGTCTACGTCACCCACGACCAGGAGGAGGCGCTGGCGATCTCCGACCGCGTCGCGGTGATGCGCGGCGGGACGCCCGAGCAGGTCGCGCCCCCGCGGACGGTGTACCGCGAGCCGGCGACCCGGTTCGTCGCCGAGTTCGTCGGCGACAACAACGTGTTCGCGGGGCGGGTCGTCGACGTCGAGGACCGAGTCACCGGGGAGGACGGAGACGAGACGAGCAACGGAAACGAGACGAGCAACGGAAACGAGACGAGCGATGGAGTCACCCGCACCGCCGCCGTCGACGCCGGGGGCGAGACGCTCCGCGTCGCGCTCGACGGCGCCGCCGACGTCGCCGTCGGCGACCGTCTCGCCTTCTGCGTCCGTCCGGAGTACCTCCGGATAGACGGCGGCGAGAACCGGATTCGGACGACGGTCGCCAGCGCGGAGTTCCTCGGCGAGACGACTCGGGTCACCCTCGACTGGGGCGGTCGCGACCTCGTCCTCCGGACGCGAGACCCCCTCTCCGGGGAGGTCGTCGTCGGCTTCGACCCCGAGGACGCCCACCTGATCGACGGGGCGTGACGAGGGATCGCCGACGAACGGCTTCGTCGGACCCCTCCGCCGATGACTAGGTTCGCCAGCCGCGCCGAGTAGACGCTCGTCGACGCCGAGACGGGCCCCGTAGCGGTCACACGCCCCGGCTCCGTCTCCGCTGGGCTCCGTCTACCGCACGTCTGACCGGCAAAGATGGTGATGATTAAATCGATATATAACGTATTTTTTGAGAGAATACGTCAGGATTTCGAGAATCTCTTCCATATACGGCCATAATTTTCCAACACAATGAGAAATAGTACGTCGAATCTCGAACGAGGCCCCGAACGGCTGAAAGACAACCCGCGACCCGAGGATCTCGAGGCGGCGACCAGTCCGGCGGCCCGCCTGCTGGCGTGGCTCCGCTCCTGATTTTTCGCGCCTCCGTTTCCGATAGCGGTCGCAAGTCGTAGAGGAATCGAGCGGCTTCGACGCGAAGCGCGCGCCCGCCGCACCGTTTTTCAGAGGCGCTCGCGGAGCGTCTCGGCCGTCGCCTCACCGATGCCGTCGACGTCCGTGAGGTCGGCGGCGGACGCCTCGCGCACGCTCTCGACCGATCCGAACCGCCGGAGGAGCCGGCGGCGGGTCTCGGGCCCGACGCCGGGCACGTCGTCGAGGACCGTCTTCACCTCGTCGCGGACGGTCTGGTGGTAGGAGACGGCGAAGCGGTGCGCCTCGTCGCGCACGCGCTGGAGCAGGTGGAGCTCCGGGGCGTCGTCGTCCCAGCGCCGGGCCCCGGTCGGGGTGACGACCAGCTCCTCGGCCTTCGCGAGCGCGACCGCGGGCACGTCCCAGCCCGTCTCCGCGAGCGCGTCGCGGGCGGCGCCGAGTTGGCCCTCGCCGCCGTCGACGAGGAGCAG
>NZ_NHPG01000095.1:534-778 GCF_002252965.1 Halorubrum sp. Ea1 | reverse complement strand
GGCGGGTCGGCGTCGACCGGGAAGATCGTCGCGGCGATCGAAGAGCGACTCTGATCAGTCGGCTCTGATCAGTCGGTTCGGATCGAGACGACCGGGGTCTCGGAGTTAAGCATCAGGGACTGAACGACGCTCCCGAACAGCGCCTTCCCGACCGGCGACCGCTTCCGACCGGCGATGACGAGGTACCTGGCGTCGTTGGAGTCGGCGTAGTTGCTGATCTCGTCGGCCGGCTCGCCGAGGAGCC
>NZ_NHPG01000095.1:0-477 GCF_002252965.1 Halorubrum sp. Ea1 | reverse complement strand
CGAACGCCTCGCCGAGCTCGTTCGCTTCTTCGACGATACCCGGCGCTCTCTCCGATCGATCGACGGCTGCAACGATTACCATACTGACCGTATTCCGCCCCGGAATATAAAAGGTTCCTCCCGGTGGGTCGACTCGCGTCACGGGGCCGCGGCGCGCGAACCGGCGCGAACGACGATCGACGACCGAACTGGCTCTCGCCGGTCGACCGGGGCGCACACCGCCTTTGTATACCAAGTTCGACAGCTGACAACGGGAATTTTAATAGAAACATTTATGATATTGCCACCGAATGGCATGCATGGATACGGCGAAAGCCGAACCCCCGAAAGCGGATCCGGGCGAGAAAACCAGCTGAGCCGACCAACGTGACAAGATGACAGAAGAAACACCAACCGACTCGGTCGAATCGACCTCGAACACGAAGCGGCGACGCTTCCTGCAGGCGATCGGCGCAACCTCCGCCATTTCGCTCGCCG
>NZ_NHPG01000017.1:0-26662 GCF_002252965.1 Halorubrum sp. Ea1 | reverse complement strand
CGACGCCGACGCCGACGCCGTCGTCGCGTGGCTGCGCGACCGATGACCGGCAAGCTCGGCCCCGAGGCGCTCGCGGCGGTCCTCGCGGCGACCGGGGCCGACGACGACGCGATCGAGGCGGGACCCGCCTACGGCGAGGACGCGGCCGCGATCGACCTGACCGGCGCGGAGTCGACGCTGGTGGTCGCCGCGGACCCGCTCTCGCTGGCGGCCGACGCCGTGGGCGAACTGGCGGTCCACGTCGCCTGCAACGACGTGGCCGCGAGCGGCGCGGACCCGCGGTGGCTCACGCACACGCTCTTCCTGCCCGACGACGACCCGGCGCGCCTCCGGACGGTCGCGGAGCAGGTGGACGCGACCGCCCGCGACCTCGGCGTCGCGGTCGTCGGCGGCCACACGGAGGTGCTGCCGTCGCTGGAGCGCCCGCTCTGCTCGATGACCGCGCTCGGAACGACGGACCGCTTCGTGTCGACCGGCGGGGCCGAGCCGGGCGACCGGCTCCTCCTCACGAAGGGCGCCGGGATCGAGGCGACCGCGATCCTCGCGACGGACTTCCGCGAGGAGTGCGCCGAGGCGGGCGTGTCGGCCGCGACGCTCGATTCCGCCGCCGCGTTCCTCGACGAGGTGGGCGTCGTCCCCGACGCGGCCGCGGTCCGCGACGCCGCGACCGCCATGCACGACCCGACCGAGGGCGGTCTGCTCACCGCCCTCGTCGAGACCGCGAGCGCGAGCGAGACGGTCCTCGCGGTCGAGCGCGACCGGGTCCCGGTTCGACCCGAAACGGAGGCCTGCTGCGCGGCGGTGGGCGTCGACCCGCTGGCGACGTTCGGCTCCGGCGCGCTGCTGGCGGCGGTGCCGCCCGAACGCGTCGGCGAGGCGATCGACGCGCTGGCGGCCGCCGGGATCGCCGTCGGCGAGATCGGCGAGGTGCGGGCGGCGGACGGGGCGGGCGGTGTAGACGCCTCCGACGCTTCCGACGCCTCCGACGCCGGCGCCGTCCTCCTCGACGGCGATCGGATCGATGAGCCGCCTCGCGACGAGCTGTACCCGTTATGGGAGTAGCGGAGGCGGAGGAGCCCTCGGGGGAGCGGGCGGCCGCGTCGGACCCCACACCCCGATCGCTCACCTTTTTTCCGCGTGAGACCGAACCGAGTGTCATGACTGGCGCACGCGTCGGCTCGTCGCTCACCGACGAACAGGAGGCGATCCGGGAGCTCGTCCGGGAGTTCGCGGTCGAGGAGCTCCGGCCCGGAGCCGGCGAGGCCGACGAGGCCGAGTCGTTCCCGGAGGACGCCTGGGACGGGCTGGCCGAGCTCGGGCTGACGGGCCTGACGGTCCCCGAGGCGTACGGCGGCTTCGACGCCGACGAGACGACGTACGCCGTCGTCAACGAGGAGCTGGCGTACGGGCACCTCGCGGTCGCGACCGCGCTGTCCGTCCACTGCCTCGCCACGTCCTGTATCGCCGAGTTCGGGAGCGAGGCCCAGCGGGAGCGCTGGCTCCCGGAGATGGCGGCCGCGGGCCGACCGGTCGGGATGTTCTGTCTCTCCGAGCCGCACGCGGGGTCGAACCCGGCGGAGATGTCGACGACGGCCGAGTACGACCCCGAGACCGACGAGTACGTGCTGAACGGCGAGAAGCAGTGGATCACGAACGGGAAGCGGGGCGGCGTGGCGATCGTCTTCGCGAGGGCCGACGCCGGTGAGCCGGACTCGATCACTCAGTTCCTCGTCCCGGCCGACGCGGAGGGGTTCGAGGTCGGGAGGAAAGAGGAGAAGCTCGGACTCCGCGCCTCCGACACGACCGGGATCAGCTTCGACGGCTGTCGGGTCCCGGCGGAGAACCGGCTCACCGAGGAGGGGAAGGGGCTCTCGGCCGCGTTCCGGACCCTGACCGGCGGCCGGATCGGGATCGCGGCGCAGGCGGTCGGCGTCGCGCAGGCCGCGCTCGACGAGGCGACGTCGTACGCCGCCGAGCGCGAGCAGTTCGGCGAGCCGATCGCCGAGATACAGACGATCCGCCATAAGCTCGCGGAGATGGCGACGGACGTCTCCGCGGCCCGCCTGCTCGTGCGCGAGGCGTGCCGGCAGGCCGAGGCGGGCGAGGACAACCGCGTCGCGGCCTCGAAGGCGAAGTACCGCGCCAGCGAAGCGGCGATGTCGGTGACCAACGAGGCGGTCCAGATCCACGGCGGCTACGGCTACACGACCGACTTCGACGTGGAGCGGCTCTACCGCGACGCGAAGATCACGGAGATCTACGAGGGGACCACGGAGATCCAGAAGACGATCATCGCGCGGGGGGTATTGGGCAAATGACGGGTGACGAGCCGGCGACCGGCGACGGCGGACCGACCGGTCCCGCGGGATACGACGCCGTCGTCTACGACCTCGACGGGACGCTCGTCGAGCTCGCGGTCGACTGGGGGACGGTGGCGTCGTCCGTGCTCGACGTGTACTCCAAGCACGCGGTCAAGCCGCCGACGAGGGATCTCTGGGGCCTGCTGGAGGCGTCGGACGAGTACGGGATTCGGGAGCCGGTAGAGGAGGCGATCGGGCTCCACGAGCGGGCCGGCGCGCGCGACTCGACGCTGCTCCCGCTCGGCGAGCGACTGGTCGAGGGAGCGGGCGATCGGCCGAGCACGCCGCCGGCCGGCGTCTGCTCGCTCAACTGCGAGGAGGCGTGCCGGGTCGCCGTCGACACGCACGGGCTCGGCGACGCCCTCGATCCGGACGCGATCGTCGGCCGCGACACCGTCGGGACGCACAAACCGGAGCCGGAGTCGCTGCTCGCGGCGGTCGAGCGCCTCGGCGCGGCGCCGGGGGACGCGCTGTTCGTCGGCGACTCACCGCGCGACGCGGAGGCGGCGGAGCGCGCCGGCGTCGCGTTCGCGTGGGCGGCGGACCTGATCTAGCTCCCGGCGCCCTCGCTCGCGCGATCGCGTTCGTCGTCCTCGGCGGCGTCACCGTCGTCCTCGGCGATTCTCACTCCACCCTCGGCGTCATCGTCGTCTCCCGCCACTCCGCCGTCGCCGGCGCTTCCCACTTCACTCTCGGCGTCCGCGTCGTCTCTCGTCACGCCGCCGTCGCCGGCGTCGGTGCGGCGCGCGTAGAGCGCGACGGCGACGGCGGTCAGGAACCAGATCGGCGCGCCGACGCGGACCGCGAAGGCGGCGCGGGCCCCCCACGACTCGAGGGTGACGAACGCGGAGAGGACCGCGACGACCGGAGCGCCGACGACGATCGTGAGCACGAACGTCGTCTGCATCACCCAACCGTAGTCGACCCCCTCGAACTCGGCCCGCTCGACAGGTTGCACGCCTCCGCCTCGGGCGCCGAGTGGCAAATCGGTGGCGGTCGCCGGGCGGGAGCGACGCGAGAGAGACGGGCGGCGCCGACGCGTCGGGTTTCCGGATCCCGGCGATTTTAACCGGTCGCGCGGGTGAGTTCGGGTATGACCACGACGCGGGGACTCCGGGACCGCGAGGCGCCGATCACGATGCTGACCGCGTACGACGCCCCTTCCGCCGCGGTCGTCGACGAGGCCGGCGTCGACGTCATCCTCGTCGGCGACAGCATGGGCAACGCCGTCCTCGGCTACGACTCCACGCTCCCCGTGACGCTCGACGAGATCGCGAGCCGGACCGCGGCGGTCGCCCGCGCGACGGCGGACGCCCTCGTCGTCGCCGACATGCCCTTCCTCTCGTTCGGCGTCGAGCCGGCCGAGTCCGTGCGTAACGCCGGCCGGCTGCTGAAGGAGGCCGACGCCGACGCGGTGAAGATCGAGAGCGGCCCACACACCGTCGAGATGACGCGGCGCATGACCGAAGTCGGGATCCCGGTGATGGCGCACCTCGGCTTGACCCCCCAGCACGTCAACCGACTCGGCGGCTACGCCAGACAGGGGACCGATCAGGACGCCGCCGAGGAGATCGTCGACCTCGCCGGCGCGCACGCCGAGGCCGGCGCGTTCGCGCTCGTGTTAGAACACGTCCCCGCGAACCTCGCGGGGGCCGTCACGGAGGCGCTCGAGGTCCCGACGATCGGGATCGGCGCGGGCCCCGACTGCGACGGGCAGGTGCTCGTGATCAACGACGCGGTCGGGCTCGGCGACTGGTCGCCGCCCTTCTCCCGGCAGTTCGGCGACGTTCGCGGCGAGATGCTCGACGCGGTCACGGCGTACCGCGAGGCGGTCGAGAGCGGCGAGTTTCCAGCGGACGAGCACTGGCACGTCGAGGAGGAGCTCGACGACCTGTACTGAGTCGGACATTTATAAGCGAACGGCGGCGATGCGGAGAAGACCTCCGAAGCCCCAGTCGCTCGGATTTACATGACTGGTTCCTTTGTGGTGAACACCTCCAAAGCCCCAGCCGTGAGGCGGGCGCACGCTCGCTGCGCTCCTCGGTCGCTCACTCCGTTCGCTCCCTGCGGTGCTTTCGTCACCTGCGCCCGCCTCACGGCTGCCCCTTTGAGTCCCACCCCGACCGCACCGCAACCGCACCTCACGCCTCCCCAGCCTCGTCGGTGGTCCTTCGCTTCGCTCCGGACCACCGACTCCCTCGCGCGGTGCCGTTCGCGGCCTGCCGGCCGCTCACGGGCACGCGCCACCGCATCCGATTTTATAAGCTATCTTCGCTGCGGCTCGTCGATTTTTAAATACCGCATCGACCTCCGTTTCGAGCGACCTCACGTTCGAAGAGTCGGGTCCCAACGGAGCTACTGAACCGGATCCCACGACGAAACCGTCACACTCGGCGTGGGGTATATACGCGCGAACGGCCTACGTGAACCCGTGACAACCCGGACCATCCGCGCCCGCGACCGGCCGGTGTTCGGCGTCGACGTACACAGCGGCGACGTCCGCGGCGACGACCCCTCGTACGCCCTCGTCATCCTGGATCCCGTCGACGAAGACGACCCGGACGCGCCCGACGCCGACGGGCCGATGGCGCGGGTGACCCGCGACGTGGTGTCGTTCCGGAAGCTCTGCCGGCTGATAGACGACCGCGAGCCGCTGTACGTCGCCACCGACAACGCCTACGAGCTGGCGGCGAACAAGAACGAGCTGGTGGGCTTCCTCCGGTCGCTGCCCGACGGCACCAGGCTCGTGCAGGTGACCGGCGCGGAGCGCCCGGAGCCGCTCTCGCGAGTCGCCTCTCGCCACGGGATCCCGTACGGGAAAAAGCCGATGAAGGAGGCGGAGGCGTCGGCCCGGCTGGCCGCCGCCAACGTCGGCCACGAGGTGACCGCGTTCACCGACGAGACGCGGGTGAAGGTGTCCCGCGGTCGATCGACCGGGAAGGGCGGCTGGAGCCAGGACCGCTACACCCGGCGGATCCACGGCAACGTCCGGAAGCGGACGCGACAGGTCCAGTCGAAGCTGAAGGAGGCGAACCTCGACTTCGAGCGCGACGTGACCGAGAAGTACGGCGGCTACGCGAACGCGACGTTCGCGGTCGAGGCGCGCCCGGAGGACATCCCCGTGTCGAACTCGCGGGCCGGCGACGTGCGCGTCGAGGTCGAGCGCGAGCGCCGCGACGGGATCGAGTACGAGCCGCTCGTGCGGCGGCGCGACCGGGTGATCGTCGGCATCGATCCGGGGACGACGACCGCGGCGGCCGTCGTCGGGCTCGACGGCACCGTCCACGCGCTGTACTCCTCGCGGACCGCCGACACCGCGGAGGTGACCGAGTGGATCATCGAACAGGGCCGCCCGATCATCGTCGCCGCCGACGTGGAGCCGATGCCCGAGACCGTCGAGAAGTTTCGGCGCTCGTTCGACGCCGCCGGGTGGCGGCCGACGACGGACCTCCCCGTCGACGAGAAGCTCCACCGGACCCGGGAGGCGGGCTACGACAACGACCACGAGCGCGACGCGCTGGCGGCCGCGCTGTACGCCTACGACGACCACGAGGACCAGTTCGACCGGATCGCGGCGAAGACCCCGCCGCGGCTCGACCGCGAGGCGGTGATCGCGGGCGTCGTCGCCGGCGGCGCCTCGGTGGAGTCGGTCATCGCGGACCTCAGCGAGGACGACGGGGGCAGCGGCGGAGACGGCGGGGACGACGCGGACGAGTCGGACCCCACCGAGCCCGAGCGCACCGAGGAAGAGGAGACGATCCGGCGGCTCCGCGAGCGCGTCGAGCGGCTGGAGTCGCACGCGGAGTCGCTGGAGGACGACCTCAGCGAGCGCGACGAGCGGATCGCTGAACTGGAGGGGGAGCTGGAGGAGGCGAAACGCGAGGAGCGGATCGAGGCGCGCTCCCGGCGCGCCGTCTCCCGGCTCGAACGCGAGACGGACCGGTTGGAACGCGAGCGCGACGAGGCGCGCGAGGCCGTCGAGGAGCTGGAGGGGAAAGTGGAGACGCTGAAGGAGCTGTGGCGGCTCGACCACTCCAACTTCGACGACGTGGCCGCGGACCGGGGGCTCGTCAGCGTGAAGGCGGTCGAGCAGTTCACGCTCGACGCGCTGGAGGCCGCCGACGAGGCGTACGGGCTGGTCGCCGGCGACGTGGTCTACCTCCGGGACGCCTCGGGCGCGGGCCGCCGGACCGCCGAGCGGCTGGCCGAGACGGAGCCGCGAGCGGTGATCCGCGACGGGAACCTCTCCGACGTCGCCGATCAGGTCCTCTTCGACCACGGCGTGCCGGTCGTCCCGGCCGACGCGGTGCCCGTCCGCGAGGTCGACGAGCTCGCGGTCGCTGACGAGGCGACGCTGGAGGCCGCGGTCGACGACTGGGAGCGGCGGGCCGAGCGACGGCGGAAGGCGGAGAAACAGGAGCACCTCGACCGGATCATCTCGGAGCACCGAGCGGGGCGGACGCTGCCGGAGACCGAGGAGTAGCACCGGCGAAGACAAGAGGGCCGTTCCGCGGGAATTTTGCCCGTCACGCGCCGGCGCGCTTCCAGAAGTCATATGTCCGACAACCGCACAGTCGTTCGTATGGACGCCTACGAGCGGATCACCCGGAACGCGGCCGAGGTGGTCACCGAGGAGGAGATCGAGGCGCTGGCCGACGACCCCGACGGGAAGCGGGCGTACGTCGGCTACGAGCCCTCGGGCGTCCTCCACATCGGGCACATGCTCACCGCGAACAAGCTCATCGACCTCCAAGAGGCCGGGTTCGAGGTGACGGTGCTGCTCGCGGACGTGCACGCCTACCTCAACGACAAGGGGTCGTTCGAGGAGATCCGCCACACCGCAGAGCGCATGCGCGACCAGTTCATCGCGTACGGGCTCGACGAGTCGAACACGCAGTTCGTGCTCGGCTCCGACTTCCAGCTCGACGACGACTACACGCTCGACCTGCACGCGCTGGAGCTGGAGACGACGCTCGCGCGGGCCGAGCGCGCGATGGCCGAGATCACCTCCGGCGACTCGGTGAAGGTGTCGCAGGCGGTGTACCCGCTGATGCAGGCGCTCGACATCCCGTACCTCGGCGTCGACCTCGCGGTCGGCGGGATGGAGCAGCGCAAGGTCCACATGCTCGCGCGCGACGTGCTCCCGAGCATCGACCGCGAGCCGCCGACGAGCCTCCACACGCCGCTCATCGCCGACCTAGGCACCGGCCGCGGGAAGATGTCCTCCAGCGAGGGCGTCACCATCTCGATGGAGGACTCCCGCGAGGACATCGAGTCGAAGGTGAACGACGCGTACTGCCCGCCGACCGCCGACCCCGAGCCGACCGACGACGGCGAGTCGCGGGAGAACCCCGTCCTGCAGGTGTTCGAGTACCACGTGTTCCCGCGGTTCGAGACGGTCCGCGTCGAGCGACCGGAGGAGTACGGCGGCGACTTGGCGTACGACGCGTACGACGCGCTGGAGGCCGACCTAGAGTCCGGCGAGCTCCACCCCGCCGACGCGAAGGGCGCGCTCTCCGAGTACCTCGACCGGCTCATCGCGCCGGGCCGCGAGCAGCTCGCGGAGTAGCCGGGGTCGCTTCGGCCCGTCTCGCTATTTCTCGCCCGCCGCGTGCCCCGCGTACTCACAGGGCCCGTCGAGGCAGTCGCGACCGGTCGCCGTCTCGAAAACGGGGAGCCCGCAGTCGCACTCGTCGACGACGACGCCCGAGGGGATCGAGAACGTCGTCTCGCAGTCCGGGTAGCTCTCGCAGCCGAGGTAGACGCGGCCCGGCGCGGAGTTGACGGTCAGTTCGCCGTCGCAGTCCGGGCAGTCCCAGACGCGGTCGAACCGGTCGCTGACGGCCGCCTCCATCGGGTCGCACGAGGGATCGAGACAGAGGTGAAACGGCTCGCCACGTTCGACCCGGATCTTCGGGAGCCCGCAGTCGTCGCAGACCCCGTCGGTGACGCTCGCGCCCGCGGGGAGCCCCCACCGCTCCTCGCAGTCGAGACAGACCACGTCGCCGCGCGAACGCACGAGCGGCCCGCCGTCCGCCGGGCAGGTGCCGACGGGAACGCCGGCCTCCGTGACCGGGAGCGCGCGGCCCGCGGTCGCCTCCTCGGCGACGACCCGGAGCCGTCGAGTCCCGTCGCGAGCCGTGACGGAGAAGCCGTCGCCGTCGCCCTCGACGACGACCGAGTCGGGGCGGGTGAGCCACGCGACCGGCTGGTAGCCGTCGGCGTCGTGGACGAGCGTGGTGTCGTCGGGCTTGATCAGGACGACGACGCGCCCGCGGTGGGTGCGGGAGCGGTCGCCGCGTTCGGTCACGCGACAGTCGCCGGCGAACACGCGGAGTCGTTCGGGCATGCCGCGGGGTTGCCTCGCTTTCCGATTTAACCGGCGGGCGACGAGGTCGGGCCGGGAGCGACCGGCCCGCGTTCCTCGGACGGGAGAATCGTGTGTTTAACTTAACAAGATCGTTTCTGTAAGGCTACATATGAGCGAGGTCCCTGGAGCGGACTCGTCGGGAACAGCGGAGTCGGCTTCACCGGTCCGGGTCGGCGTGTTGAGCTTCCACAACAGCAAGGAGACCAAAGCGATCCTCAACGCCGTTCGCGCGTTGGGGCACGAGCCGGTCTGGCTCCGCGAGGAGAACACCAGGTCGTGGATCGAGGCCGGAGACCTCCGGTTCGACCCCGACGTGGACGTCGTCGCGAACCGACTACTGATGACGAAGGCCGCTCAGCCGCTCGACGACATCGGGATCGCGACGGGCTACGCCGCTTCGCGTCCCGTGTTGAACCCGCCGGCCGTCGTCGTCCGAGCCCTGCACAAGTACGGCGCCGCGGCGACCCTCACCGCCGCCGGCATCCGAGTTCCGGACGCGTACATCGCGTTCAGCAACCGGACGATCAACGAGGGCAACCGCCTCACGAGCGAGAAGGCGGTCCACAAGTCCGCGATCGGGACGAACGGGGACCGGATGGCGGTCATCGACGCGGGCGACGTCGTCGCGCCGCACATCGCCCGCCGCCGGGCGTTCATCCAGGAGTTCATCGACACCGGCGCCGAGCGGCCGTTCGACGTCCGCGCGTACGTCGTCGGCGACCGCGTCGTCGGCGCCATGAAACGGTACGCGCCGTCGGACGAGTGGCGAACGAACGTCGCCGTCGGCGGCGAGGTCGAAGACTTCACCGACGACCTCCCGGAGGAGGCGGCGCGGTTCGCGCGCGAGGCGGCCGACGCGCTCGACCTCGACTACGCCGGCGTGGACCTGCTGTGCCGCGACGGCGAGTGGTACGTTCTCGAGGTGAACACGACGGCGGGGTTCAAGGGGCTCTTCGAGGCGACGGGGGTCAGCCCCGCACCGTACATCGCCGCCCTCGCGATCGAGCGGGGCGGCGGCCGCGTCGACCCCGACCGCGTCGCGTCGCTCGCGGCGGTCCTGGACGACTCGGTCCCGGAGTGCAAGCCGTCGCTCGATCCGGAACCGGAGGCGTCGACGACGATCGGCTACACCGAACGCGTGACGGTGAGCGCGGGCCAGAGGGCGATCGAGGTGATCGGCAAGTCGGACACCGGTGCCCGGCGAACGAGCATCGACCTCGACGTCGCCGCGGAGATCGGCGCGGGTCCCATCGTCGACACGGTCCGCGTGAAATCCGGGTCGCGAACCGGGCGACAGAAGCGGCCGCTGGTCGAGATCGACCTGAAGATCGGGAATCGGTGGCGGACCGTGACGGCGAGCATCGAGAACCGGAACCACATGACCTACCCCGTGCTCCTCGGTCGGGACATCCTCGACGGCTACCACGTGGACATCACGAGGCGGGAACGCGAGGAGTGACCGTACTTACGCCACCCGGACCGTCCGCGTCGCCCTGACGGGCATCAGCGGCAGGTCCGGGAAGACGACCTCGACGACGAACTCCAGCTCGTCGGCGTCGGGCGGGCCGAAGACGCCGACCGGGACCGTCGTCTCGCCGTCGAGGTACGTCGTCGTCGCCGTCATCTCCACGTCGTTGACGGTGACCCGGATACCGGTCCGAGCGCTCCCCGAGACGGTCGCGACGGCGACCTCGCACATCTCGTTTTCCCCGACGGCGATGTCGCCCGGAAAGTCCCCCCAGTCGACGTCGATCCGCGGGCAGTCGCGCGCGGCGTCGACGATCCGCTCGGCGACGGAGCCGCTCATGCCGGCGTTCTCGAGGGCCGCGGCGCCGGCGTCGACGACGGCCGCGGGCGAGGTGAGCCCGGCGTCGGCGAGCCGCTCGGCGCGGCCGGAGCCGACGCCCTCGATCGCGGTGAGCGCGACCGCCTCCCGCGAGACGCCGTGCTCGACGCGCGCCTCGACGCGACACGCGAGGTTCGCGGCGCGGGGGCCGGCGAATCGGTCGAGGAACTCCGAGAGCGCGGCGAGCAGGCGGAGCGCGTTCTGTCGGATCACCCACGCGTCCGAGCGCAGGTCCGAGGGAACGGAATCGGCCATCCCGGCGAGGAGGATGGCGAACACCTTCCGGTGGCCGTCCTCCAGGTCGGTGTCGTGGCCGTCGAGGATACGGTCGATCGCGTCCGACTCCGCCGACCGCGCCGACACCGAGTCGAACTCGCCGGCCGACGCGACGGTCTCCAGGATGCGGTCGACCGTCAGCGTCTCGCGGTCGGCGAGCCGCCGGAAGCGGCGAGCCGTGTCGAGGCGGAGGTAGTACTTCGAGGCGAGGCGACCGAGCCCCGTCGGCTCGATCGCGAGCTCGTCGTCCGCCGCGACGAAGCCGTCGTCGACGAGCGAGTCGAGGGTGTCCCGAACGCGGTCGCGGAGGGTGCCGAAGTCGTACGCGTCCGGCTTCGATTCGGCGCGGACGTAGTAGAAGGTCGTCTCTAACCACGCCATCACGTCCTCCAGCCCGCGGATGGTCCCCATCGCGATCTCCGCGTTGAGGTGCGACTCCAGCTCCGCGGCGAGCCGGGACTCGATCTCTTTCCCCTCCCGCAGCAGCTTCCGGTACTTGTCCGCGTCGGCGCGGTCACAGACCACCCAACCGTACCCGACGTCGTCGTAGCCGGGGCGGCCGGCGCGGCCGAGCATCTGGAGCACGTCCAGCGGCGAGATGTCCGTCTCGCCCTCCAGCGGGTCGTGGTACTTCGTGTCGCGGATGACGACGCAGCGCGCCGGGAGGTTCACGCCCCACGCGAGCGTCGACGTCGAGAAGAGCAGCTTGATCTTCCCCTGTTTGAACCACTCCTCGACCCGGTCGCGATCGGCCTTCCCGAGCCCGGCGTGGTGGAAGCCGACGCCGTCGGTGACCGACTGCCGGAGCGTGTCGTTGGTGAGATCTTTCGCCTCGTTGTGGAAGTCGTAGTCGCCCCGGGAGTCGATCGGGATGTCGCGGTCCGTGATCTCGTCGCGCGCCTTCTTGGCCGCCTGCACCGTGTCCTGCCGCGAGGAGACGAACACGAGCGCCTGCCCGTCCTCGCGGACGTGCGGCTCGGCCAGGTCGAGCGCGCGGTAGAGCCGCCGGTACTTGTCGGCGAAGGCGTTCGACCCGTGCGAGTACGTCTTCACGCCCGTTTCAAGGTCTACCGGGCGGTACTCGTCGCCGAACTCGTAGGTCGTCTCCGCTGGCGCGTCGAGCCACTTGGCGACGTCCGCGATATTCGGCATGGTCGCCGAGAGCGCGACGACGCGGGGGTCCTGCAGCCGGCGGAGCCGCGAGACGGTCACCTCCAGCACCGCGCCGCGCTTCTCGCTGTCGAGCAGGTGGACCTCGTCGATGACGACGCAGTCGACGTCGGTGACGAACGAGTAGCGCGCTGAGTCGTGCTTCCGGGTCGCGCTGTCGGCCTTCTCGGGCGTCGTCACGAGCACGTCCGCGCGCTCGGCGCGGCGGGGGTTGAGGTCGCGCTCGCCGGAGACGACGTACACGGAGTAGCCGAGCGCTTCGAACCGCTCCCACTCGCTCTCTTTCTCGTTGGTGAGCGCGCGGAGCGGAGCGATGAAGAGGGCAGTGCCGCCCTCCGAGAGGGTCTTGCAGATCGCGAGCTCGGCGAGCGCGGTCTTTCCGGAGGCCGTCGGCGCGGAGGCGACGACGTTGTGGTCGGTCTCTAAGATCCCCGGGAGCGCCTCGCGTTGCATCCGATTGAACTCGTCGAAGCCGAACGCGTCGGCGAACTCCGGCACCGCGTCCGCGACCTTCACGCCGCACCACGCTCGCGGGGGACTCGACGGCGACCGAGCGGTGTTCGCATCACGTCGAGTCGGGGGGCTCCAGCCCAAAGGCGTTTCTCATGTGGGCGGCGGGGGACTGTCGACGCGAACGGACGCGCCCGCCGTCTCGGGCCGCCCCTCGGATCGATCCCCACCGTCGACCCCGGGCGTTTACGTGAGCGGGGGTCGACCGCCCGGTATGATACCGTCGGACCCGATCGTCGTCGGAGCCGCGGCCGTGATCGCCCTGCTCGTCCTGGTGACCGTCGTCCGTCGCCTGCGAGGGCCGTCCGGGGAGGCCCGCGAGTCGAAGCGCGCCCACGAGGCCGCACAGGAGCGCGAGCCGCCGGTCGAGATCGGCGAGACGTACGAGTTCGGCGTGACGGAGCTCACCGACCACCACACGGGCGCGGAGGTCGCCGTCGGCAAGGTCGAGGGGTTCGTCGTCTTCGCCGAGGACATCCCGAGCGACCTCTCGACGGGCGACGTGATCCGCGCGAAGGTGCTCTCGTTCAACGAGGGGCGCACCTCGGCCGACGCGACGTTCGTGACGAAGGCGTAACGGGACCGGATCCCGGGGGCGAACGCGACCCGCGCGGTCCACCTCCGCCCCGAGCATGAGGTTCATACGTGATGGCGACGAAGGGGTTTCGTAATGGCTCAGGCCGGGAATCAGGACCTCACGGAGCGGTTCATTCAGTTCTACCGCAACTACTACCGCGAGGAGATCGGCACCCTCGCGCAGCGATACCCCAACGAACAGCGCTCCCTGTACGTCGACTACGACGATCTGTTTCAGTTCGACCGCGACCTCGCCGAGGACTTCCGCACGAAGCCGGACCAGATGCGCGAGTACGCCGAGGAGGCGCTGCGGCTCTACGACCTCCCCGCCGACGTCAGCCTCGGCCGCGCGCACGTCCGGATCGAGAACCTCCCCGAGAGCATCGACATCCGCGGCATCCGCGTTCACGACGACCACATCGGGAAACTCGTCTCCGTCAAGGGGATCGTCCGCAAGGCGACCGACGTCCGCCCGAAAGTCACCGAGGCCGCCTTCGAGTGCCAGCGCTGCGGCACGATGACGTACATCCCCCAGAGCGACGGCGGCTTCCAAGAGCCCCACGAGTGTCAGGGCTGCGAGCGACAGGGCCCCTTCCGCGTCAACTTCGACCAGTCGGAGTTCATCGACTCTCAGAAGCTCCGCATCCAGGAGTCGCCCGAAGGGCTTCGCGGCGGCGAGACGCCCCAGTCGCTCGACGTCGACATCGTCGACGACATCACCGGGAAGGTGAGCCCCGGCGACCACGTCACCTGCGTCGGCGTCCTCCACATCGAACAGGTCGAGCAGGGCAACGAGAAGTCCGCCATCTTCGACCTGTACATGGACGGCGTCTCCATCTCCATCGAGGACGAGGAGTTCGAGGACATGGACATCACCGAGGCGGACAAACGCGAGATCATCGAGCTCTCCAACCGCGACGACATCTACGAGGCGATGGTCGGCTCCATCGCGCCCGCCATCTACGGCTACGAGGAGGAGAAGCTCGCGATGATCCTCCAGCTGTTCTCCGGCGTCACCAAACACCTCCCCGACGGGTCGCGGATCCGCGGAGACCTCCACATGCTCCTTATTGGCGACCCTGGAACGGGTAAATCTCAGATGATTTCGTATGTAGAAAACATCGCGCCCCGATCGGTCTACACCTCCGGGAAGGGCAGCAGCGCGGCGGGGCTCACCGCGGCCGCGGTACGCGACGACTTCGGCGACGGCCAGCAGTGGTCGCTCGAGGCCGGCGCGCTCGTGCTCGCCGACAAGGGGATCGCCGCGGTCGACGAGCTGGACAAGATGGACTGCGTGACCGGCGACACGCTGGTCACGCTCGCGGACGGGCGCGTGGAACGTATCGACGAGCTGGCACGGGATGCCGCGGAAGACGGCGAAATCGAGGATCTCTCGAACGGCCGACGAATCCGCGACGTCGATCTCGAGGTCTGGACGATAGACGAGGACGGCCGGCTGGTCGAGCGTCCCGTGTCCGCGGTGCACGAGTACGACGCGCCGTCGGAGCTGACGCGAGTGACGATGGAGACCGGAGAGTCGCTGACCGCGACGGCCGACCACCCGTTCTTCGTCCTCGACGACGGCGAGCGCGTCGAGCGCGAGGCGGCGGCGCTCGACGACGGCGACTGGGTGTACGTCCCCCGCGAGATTCCGGCGAAAGCGACGGACGGTGCGGGAGCGGTGGGGGCTGCAGGCGGTGATGTCGACGCCGAGATCGTCGACGGCGAACTCGTCGATGCCGGCGAGGGAATCGACGCCGCGATGGCGAGCGTCCTCGGATATCTCTCGGGCGACGGGAACGTCTACTACGACCGCGAGGAGGGCGTCTACGGCGTCCGGTTCACCAACACCGACGACGAACTGCTCGCCGACTTCGAGCGGGCGGCACGAGAGGCGTTCGGCGCGGAGCCGACCCGTCCGCCGAGCGAAAAGCGTGAAGGCGGCGTCGAGACGGTCCGCGTCACTGGAAAGGAGTACGCAGACGCCGTCCTCGACGCGGGGATGAACCTCGGTCGGTACGACGAGAAGTGCTTCCCGACCCCTGTTTCGACGGGAAGCCGCGCGGCGAAGGCCGCGTTCGTCCGTGCGCTCGCCGACAGCGAGGGCCACGTCGACGAGTCGGCGGGCAACGTTCGGATAGCGTCGGCGAGCAGGGACCTGCTTCGAGGGGCGCGGAACCTCCTCTTACAGTTCGGCGTGTCGAGCCAGCTCCAACACCGCGAACGAAACGGGGGCAGAGACGTGTACTACCTCACGGTGACGGACGCGGAATCGCTCGCGGCGTTCCGCCGCGCTATCGGATTCACCGCCACCCGAAAGGCGGAGGCGCTCGACCGCGTCGTCGAGGCCGCCGACGGCGACCGTACGATTCTCGACGTGGTTCCGGAGATAGACGGCCTACTCGCGAAATGCCGCGAGTCGCTTCGGCTTCACCAGAGCGAATGCGGGCTCGACGCGGTCACGTATCACGACTTCGAGAGCGGAACCGCGAACGCGTCGCTCCATCGAGCGCGCCGGATACTCGCCGCATTCGAGGACAGACTGGAGGCGGCGGCCGAGGACCGTCGCGTGCTCGACGGAGAGGCGGCGTGGGAAACCCTCGCCGAGATACGCGAGCGGTACCACGTCTCCCAGTCCGAGCTCGCCGAGGGAACGGCGCTGTCACAACAGCGGATCTCCAGCGGATGGGGCGAGAGCGACGACGTTCGTCGAACGGTGGCGAGCCGGCTTCGCGACGTTCTCACTGCGGTCGGCGAGACCGATCTCGATGGTCTGCGAGAGTTCGGACGGGGTGACGTGAAGTGGCGCCGCGTCGAATCGATCGAAACCGTGCTGCCGGAGTCGACGGAACACCGTAGCGAGGTACTTCGGCAGCGTCTCGCCGACATCGTCGGCGGGCCAGTCGAAACGGCAGAGCGACGGGCTCGCGAGCTACTCGACCGCGGTCAAGTCGGCGAAGTACGATCGGAACTGGCGGCGACGCTCGACGCGTACGGCGTCAGTCAGGCCGACGTGGCCTCGTCGCTCGACGTGGATCAAGCGACCGTGTCGCGGTGGCTGTCCGGGGGCGTCGAGACCGACAGGCTCGGCGATCTCCGCGAAGCGATCGGAGCCGAAGTCGACGCCGTCAAGGACGAACTGCGCTCGCTCCTGGCTCGGATCGAGGACGGGCGGCAGCCGAAGGTGTACGACCTGACCGTCGACGAGACGCACAACTTCGTCGCGAACGGCCTCGTCGTTCACAACTCCTCCGACCGCTCCGCGATGCACGAGGGGCTCGAACAGCAGAAGATCTCCGTCTCGAAGGCGGGGATCAACGCGACGCTGAAGGCGCGGTGTTCGCTGCTCGGCGCCGCGAACCCGAAGTACGGCCGGTTCGATCAGTACGAGCCTATCGGCGAACAGATCGACCTCGAACCCGCGCTCATCTCGCGGTTCGACCTGATCTTCACGGTGACGGACAGCCCGGACCCCGAGCACGACTCCCGGCTGGCGAAACACATCATCAAGACGAACTACGCCGGCGAGCTCAACACGCAGCGCGAGGAGTTGGCGAGCTCCGAGTTCACCTCGGACCAGGTGGCGGAGGTGACTCAGGAGGTCGCGCCGGAGATCGACGCCGAGCTGCTCCGCAAGTACATCGCCCACGCGAAGCGCTCCTGTTACCCGACGATGACGGAGGAGGCGAAGGAGCTGATCGAGGAGTTCTACGTCGACCTGCGCTCGAAGGGCGCCGACGAGGACGCGCCGGTCCCCGTCACCGCCCGGAAGCTGGAGGCGATGGTACGGCTCGCGGAGGCGAGCGCGCGGCTCCGGCTCTCGGACACCGTCGAGCGCGAGGACGCCGATCGGGCGACCGACATCGTGGAGTCCTGTCTCAAGGACATCGGCGTCGACCCCGAGACCGGGCAGTTCGACGCCGACGTGGTCGAGACGGGCACCTCCAAGAGCCAGCGCGACCGCATCAAGAACATCAAGGGCCTCATCGCGGACATCGAGGAGGAGTATCAGGAGGGCGCGCCCGTCGAGGAGGTGCTCGACCGCGCCGGCGAGATCGGGATGGACCCCGGAAAGGCCGAACAGGAGATCGAGAAGCTCCGCACGAAGGGAGAGGTGTACGAGCCGAAGCAGGGGCACCTGCGGACGACGTAGATGGACCGGATCTCCGCGATACGGAACGTCGAGGACGCCCTACGCGCGTTCGAGGACGGCGAAGCGGACCTCGCCGACACGGAGCGGCGGGTGGCAGCGGTGCTCCGGACCTACGCCACGGAGTTCGACGGGGAGGACGACGTGTTCCGCGCGGTGGGGGACGATCCGGTCGACGGGCGAGTCGTCGTGGCGCCCTCGGCGCCGGCCGCCCGCGAACGAGCGCTCGCCCTCTCCGGAGTCGACGCGAACGGGTCCGACGATCTGACAGACCCCGAAAACGACGCAGTCACGGAGTTCGAAGTCGAACGAGTAGGCGATCCGGAATAGTTCGGAACCGATAAGTTCGGCCCTCGATCAGCCGCGTCCGTGCTGCTGATCGTGACGTATTCGGAAGCGGCTCGCACCGGACTCCGGAACCTGTGTCGACGCCACGAGGAGCCGGTCGTCCGCCGGTTCGGGCGGGCCGCGTTGCTCGACGCGACGACGTACGCCGCGTTCCTCGCCGTGCGGCTCCGGGAGTCGCACGGCGGCGACGTCCAGATCGAGCGGACGGAGCCGTTCAACGAGTTCGTCGCGCTCGACGAGTCGGTCCGCGAGGCGGCGAGCGCGTACGCGGACCGAGACGCGACGGCGACGCCGTACGCCGCGTTCGCCGCCGGGACGGACCATCCCGACCCGGACCGACTGAAAGGCGAGGAGCTGTGACCGGCGCGCCGGCGTCTGACGAGGCTGAGAAGCGCCCGTCCCCCGCGCCGGAGGCGGTCCTCGACCAGGTGCCGACCGGGACCAGCCTCAGGCGGGAGCTCGCGGCGGCGGCCCGGTCGCGCGGACGCGAGTCGTCGGTGCGCGACGATCTCGGTCGACTCCGGGAGGAGATCGCGGCGATCGGGGTCGAGTCGGTCGACCTCACCGGGGCCCGTCAGCGAGTTGCGGAAGCGAGCGGCGAGGAGGAGCGGCTGAAAGAGCGCGTCGCGGCGCTCCGCGGCGACGTGCGGGCGCGTCGGGCCGTCGAGGCGGAGACCGACGAGGCGCTCGGCGACCTCGAGTCCGCCGCGGCGGAGCTCTCAAACGCGCAGACCGAGCGGATCGCGGCCGAGCAGGCGCTCGAACGGGCCCGCGAGCGGGCCGCCCGCGCCCGCGACGAGCGGGAGCGACGGCTCGAACTCGAGGACCGGCTGCGAAACCGCCGGCGAGAGGCGCGCCATGAGCTCGCGATAGACGTGTATCCGGCGTTTCGCGCCGCTCTGGCGTCGGTTCCCGGCGTCGATCCGCCGCGGGCCGGAGCGGGGCCGTCGGAGTACGAGGGGCCGCGACTCGCCGCGTCGCTCGCGGCGGTCCGGATCGCCGATCTGGACGCCGCCGTCGCGCTCGGCGTCGAGGCCGCGCGCTGGCTCGCCGAGCGCGGGGAGCGGTCGCCGGAGGCGGTGCTCGACGAGACGGTCGTCCGTCCGGACCGCGCGCCCGACCCGTGATCGGGGTCGGCGTCGGACAGAGATTTATCAGCGATACCGCGTCAGCCGGCGTATGGATCTCTCGTGGACCGTCGACCGGGCGGGCGACGCGTCGCTGGTGCGCTGTCGGGTGCGCAACGAGGAGGCCGTCCCGCGACGGGTGCGGGTCGAGAGTCGGTTCGAGGCGCCGGTGCTGCCGCCGCGACGCGGCGGCGTCCCGGCGGACGGGTGGGACGCGACCGGAGTGACGCTGCGGGTCGACCCGGGCGACCGACGCGGGTTCGGCTTCGCGGTTCCGGCGCCACCCGTCGATCCCCCGGTCGAGATCGTCGACGTCGAGGCGGCCGACCCGGACGAGTCCGCCCGGGCGACCGCCGGTCCCGACGGCATCGACGGAGGTGGCGACGCGACGCCGGCCGACGCGCTCCGCGACCTCGCCGACCACCGGCCGCCGCGGGCGGCCGTCGACGGGGATCGCGAGACCGCCGACCGCCCCGAGAAGACCGCTCCCGGCGTCGAGGCGGGCGGTACCGACGGCGAGGGCGAGGACACCGGAGGCGACGCCGGGGGTTCCGGGCGAGCGGCTTCCGCCTCGGTCGACGACTGGTTCGCTGCGGTCGAGGCCCGGATCGACCGGGCGGAGCGGCTGACAGACGCCGACGTGGCGACGGCGACGGAGGTAGTCGCGGACGCGGGGGGTATCGACGCGCTCGCCGGCGTCGACGACCGGATCGACGGCGACGCTGACCGGCTCCGGGCGGTGAGCGAGCGCGCGGCGTCGCTGGCGGAGCGCGCGGCGGAGACCGATGTCCCGGTCGACGCGCTGGAGCGGCTCGCGTGATCCTCGCCGTCGCCGGGGGGAAGGGCGGAGTCGGGAAGACGACGGTCGCGTACAACGTCGCCGCCGCGCTCGACGCGGTCGTCGTCGACGCGGACCTCGGCATGGCCGACCTCCCCGGCGGTCGGGGTCCGGACCTCCACGACGTGCTCGCCGGGCGCGCCGACCCGACGGAGACGGTGCGAACCGGCCCTGTCGACATCGTTCCCTGCGGACGGACGCTCGCCGGCGCCCGCGCCTGCGACCTGTCGGCGCTGGGAGACGCGGTGGCCGCGATCGAGCGGGACCACGGCGTCGTCGTCCTCGACTGCCCGGCCGGCCGGCGGGCCGACGCCGGCGTTCCGCTCGCGGTCGCGGACGCGTGTCTGCTGGTGGTCTCCCCGCGGGCGTTCGCCTTGGCCGACGCGATCCGCACCCGAGCGCTCGCCCGCGAGCTCGGCGCCGGGCTCGTCGGCTGCGCCGTCAACCGAGTGACCGAGGAGCCGCCGACCGAGGCGATCGCCGACGCCCTGGGCGCGCCCGCGGCGGTGGTGCCGGCGGACCCGCGGGTCGGTCACTCCGTCGCCGCGGAGCGGCCGGTCGTCGACGCCGCCCCCGAGAGCGACGCCGCGCGGGCGATCGGGGGGTTGGCCGGGCGGGTCCCCCGCTGACTGAGCGCCGAGCGCGCGGAACATCGGGTCGCTTTATTCGGTCCGGGACCGAGGGGGAGCCATGTTCACGGTCGCGTTCCTCGTCGGCGTCGCCGTCGTCGGCTTCCTCGCGGTCGAGGTCGGACCGCTGTACGCCGCCGACCGCTTCCGCGACCTGCGGGAGCCGAATGACGGTGAGCGGAAGCGACTCGCCTCGCTCCGCGAAACCGCCGGGCTCGACATCGAGCGGGTCGCGATCGAGACCGACGGCGGGGCGACGGGAGACGAAGAGACTGCCGACGGGGCGGCGACGAACGGGGACGGCGCGGGGATCGGACGTGTCGACATCGCCGTTCGCGGACCGCCCGGCAGGCGGGTCCTGTTCCTCACGGAGAGCGTGCTCGACGGCCTCGACGAGGACGTCGCGATCGGCCTCCTCGCGGCCGAGGCGGGGCGCGTGGAGACGTACTACGGCGAGTTCCGCGCGGTCTCGATCGCAGCGGTGCTCGGAGTGCTGGCGGCGATCGTGACGGTCGCGGTGCCGTTTCAGGCCGGGTTCGCGTCGCTCGTCGCCGTGGCGCTCGTCGCGTTCTGGGTCGGCCGACGGGTGCAGTACGCCGCCGACGACCGCGCCGCGGACGCGGTCGGCGCGGGCCGCGTCGCCGACGCCTTCGAGCGCGTCGCCGCGGTTCGGGGGGTCGAGCCAGCGAGGGGCGACTGGTCGACGTGGTTCGAGGTACAGCCGCCGCTCGGCGATCGGATCGCGGCGCTTCGAGAACGGGCGGGATCGGACGACTGACGCGACGGGAACGGTCGGCGGTCGATACTCGGCCGTCGTTACTCGGCGGGCCGAGCGACGGCCTCGCCGGCGTCGACTCGGACGTCGTACCCGGCGACGGAAAACGAGAGGGAGAATCCCTCGTCCGAACGGTGCTCGACGAGCGCGTCGAGCGCGTCGGGGTCGACGTGGTCGTACAGGACGATGTCGGCCTCGTCGGCGAGCGCGTCGGGGTCGACCCCGACGAGGTCTGCGACGGCCTCGACGACCGCCTGGCTCGCCGGGCGGTCGTCGGAGCCGTGGGCGACCCGGACCGGTCCGGGGAGCGAACCGGCGTCGGAAGCGTTTGACGGAACACTGCTCATACCCGTCCTGTCGGCGAACCAGTATATAAACGCTCGCCGTCGTTAATCAAAGGTGATAATTCGGGCGATCCGACGGATGGATCGGCCGGAGACAAACCGTTAACGCCCTGCGCGAGACATCAGGTAACATGTCACTCGGACGCCCCACGGCGGGTATCGCCCGGAGAGCCGACGGCGACGCGTTCGGGTTCTTTTTTTAACTAACTGACGCGCGGCGGACCCGCCCCGCGACCGGGCGGCGAAACCGCGTGGTTCGGCGGACGGGACGGTCGGGCGGGAGACGAACCGACCCGTGTCGTCCCGCGACGGCGACGTGCCGGAACCGTTACCAACCAGCCACACGCGTATGGATACAACTCGAATGCGACTCCCGGAACGACAGCTCGCGGTCCTCGAGGCCGCGAGCGCGACGGACGAACGGACGATAGACGAGATCGCGGCGGAGACGGGGTTGAAGCCCGAGACCGTCGTCGGCGCCGCCTTCGACCTCCGCGACGAGGGGCTGTGCTCCGTCGCCGAGCGCACCGCCGAGACCCTCGATCTCACCGACGAAGGCCGACGCTACGTCGACGACGGGCTTCCGGAGACGCGGCTCTACCGGGCCGGGCTCGCGCTCGACGCCGGCGAGGCGCCGGTATCGATGGGGCGGGTCATCGGCGAGGCCGACCTCGACGGACCCGAGGTCGACATCGCGCTCTCGAACTTCGCCCGGAAGGGATTCGGGTCGATCGACTCCGGCGAGCTTCGGGTCGATCCCGACGCCGACCCCGACGCCGACCCGGAGGGGGCCGCGCTCGCGGCGCTCGCCGCCGGCGACGACCCCGGGGGCGACGACGCCGTCCTCGAGCGGTTGGACTCCCGCGGGCTCGTCGACCGCGGCGAGTCGGTGACGCGCTCGGTGACGCTCACCGACGACGGCGTCGACGCCCTGATGACGGGCGTCGAGGCGGCCGAGGCCGTCTCGGAGCTCACGCCAGAGCTGCTCGCCAGCGGCGAGTGGCGCGACGTGGAGTTCTCCGAGTACAACGTCGAGGCCGACGCCCCGACGACGCGCGGCGGGCGGAAGCACGTGCTCCGCCGGACGGCCGACCGCGTGAAGGACGTCCTCGTCGGCATGGGGTTCCAGGAGATGGAGGGCCCCCACGCCGACAGCGACTTCTGGATCAACGACTGCCTGTTCATGCCCCAGGACCACCCGGCGCGGACCCACTGGGACCGGTTCGCGCTGGACGTCGACCCGATGGACGAGATCCCGGAGGAGCTGATCGACCGCGTCGAGACGGCCCACCGGGAGGGGTGGGGCGAGGACGGCGACGGCTACCACTCGCCGTGGTCCGAGGAGTTCGCCCGCGAGGTCGCCTTACGCGGCCACACCACCTCGCTGTCGATGCGGTACCTCTCGGGGATCGCCGGCGCGGATCTCGACCCCCCGCAGCGCTACTTCTCCGTGGAGAAGGTGTACCGCAACGACACGCTCGACCCGACGCACCTGCTGGAGTTCTTCCAGATCGAGGGGTGGGTGATGGCCGAGGACCTCTCGGTGCGCGACCTGATGGGCACCTTCGAGGAGTTCTACCGGCAGTTCGGCATCACCGACATCCGGTTCAAGCCGCACTACAACCCCTACACCGAGCCCTCCTTCGAGCTGTTCGGCGAGCATCCGGAGACGGGCGAAGAGATCGAGATCGGGAACTCCGGCGTCTTCCGCGAGGAGGTCACCGGGCCGCTCGGCGTCGACTGCGACGTGATGGCGTGGGGGCTCGCCCTCGAACGGCTCGCCATGCTCACCACGGGCGCGGAGGACATCCGCGACCTCCACGGGACCCTTGCCGACATCGAGTTCCTGCGGGACGCGGAGGTGAGCTACTGATGCCCGTCGTCGACATCGACACGGACGAGCTGCGCGGGCTCACCGGTCGCACCGACGCGAGCGACGACGAGTTCAAAGAGGACCTGTTCGGGCTCGGCTTAGAGTTCGAGGGGGAGACCGACGACGGCCTCCTCCAGTTCGAGTTCGCGCCCGACAGGCTGGACCGCCTCTCCGTGGAGGGCGTGGCGCGCTCGCTGCGCTACCACCACGGCGACGACCGCGGCGTCTACGTCCCCGAGACGAACGACCCCGAGTGGACGATCGAGGTCGACGACTCCGTGCCGGACGAGCGCCCCTACGTGACGGGGGCCGTGATCCGCGGCGTCGACCTCGACGAGGGCGCGCTCGAGTCGCTGATCCAGCTCCAAGAGAAGCTCCACGCGACGATGGGTCGCGGCCGCGCGAAGGGCGCGATCGGGATCCACGACCTCGCGATGCTCAAGGGCGCGCCGCTCCAGGAGGGGTCGGAGCCGTCGATCACCTACCGCGGCGTCGAGCCCGACGGCGACACGTTCGTTCCGCTGGACGCGAACGACGAGCTGACCCCCGCCGCGGTGCTCGACGAGCACGACACGGGACGGACGTACGCCGACCTCGTCGCGGACCTGGACCGGTACCCCGCGATCTACGACGAGCTCGGCCTCTTCTCGTTCCCGCCCGTCATCAACGGGAAGCGGACCGAGGTGACGACGGGCTCGCGCGAGCTGTTCGTCGAGCTCACCGGCACCGACCAGTGGACGATCGACCGAATGTGTAACATCGTCTGTTACGCGCTCTCCGCCCGCGGCGCGACCATCGAGGAGGTGAAAGTGAACTACGCCGACGGCGCGGCCGCCCCGAGCGAGTACGGCGCCGAGCTCGTCCGTCCGAACCTCGACCTCGACGAGAAGTCCGTCGGCCACGACCGGATCGAGACGCTGCTCGGCGTCGACTTCGAGCCGGAAGAGGTCGTGGACTGCTTCGAGCGCGCCGGCCTCGACGCCTCGTACACGCTCGACGAGGACGTCACCTACGAGGTGGAGATCCCGCCGTACCGCGTCGACGTCCTCCACCCGCTCGACTTAGTCGACGACGTGGGTCGCGCCTACGGCTTCGACGAGCTGGAGCCGCGCTACCCCGACGTGGGGACCGTCGGCGGGCGCCACGAGCGCTCCCGGCTGGAGGACGCGGTCCGGACGAGCCTCGTCGGGCTCGGCTTCGAGGACCTGCTCAACTTCCACATGACGAGCGGGACGGAGAACTACGACCGGATGAACGTGGAGCCGGGGAGCGCCGCCTTCGGCGGCGGCGAGCCCGCCGAGATCACGGAGCCGTACAGCGAGGAGTACACCCAGCTCCGCACGTGGGCGCTCCCCTCGCTCGTGCTGCTGTTGGAGCGGAACACTCACAACGCGTACCCGCAGGACGTCGCGGAGGTGGGCTTCGTCGCCGAGCGCGACGACTCGGAGAACACGAACGTCGCCGAGCGCCGCCACGTCGCCGGCGCGGTCGCCCGGCGCGACGCCTCCTACGAGGCCGCGAAGGGGCGCCTACAGGCGGTGTGCGACGACTTCGGGGCGGAG
Organism: Halorubrum sp. Ea1; assembly: GCF_002252965.1. Lineage (NCBI taxonomy): Archaea > Methanobacteriati > Methanobacteriota > Halobacteria > Halobacteriales > Haloferacaceae > Halorubrum > Halorubrum sp. Ea1. The sequence continues at coordinate 1,908 of NZ_NHPG01000017.1, read as the reverse complement.
CTCGCGACGCCCCGCACCGAGCACCCGTCGTTCATCGACGGGCGGACCGCCGCGGTCGAGATCGACGGCGAGCGGGTCGGCGTGATCGGCGAGGTCCATCCCGCGGTCCTCGTCGAGCACGACCTCGAGGTCCCGGTCGCGGCCTTCGAGTTCGACCTCGACGCGCTGCGCTAGCCGAACCGTTCCCCTGCGGAACCGTCTGCCGGCGAAACCGCCCGATCCGACGGTTTCACGATCGTTCGGGATCGTGAGATCAGGAACAGAAAGTATTTGTGTCGGTTGTCGAAGGAACTTCGCATGAACTGTGAGAGGTGCGGCACCGACGCGCCGGTCCGCCATTGCGACGTCGACGGGTTCGCCTACTACCTCTGCGTGACGTGTTCCGAGGAGTGGGGCGCGGTGACGGAGCGTCCGGACACGTCGACGCCCGCGGACTCCGCTGAACGGTCCGTGGTGCAGTAGGGCGACGAGTCGAGACCGGGGTTACCCCTCGAACCCCTCCTCCCACCGGAACGTCCCGTTCCGCTGGATGACCTCGCCGTCGACCTCCATCCGGGAGCGCTCGCTCACGTCGGTTATCATGTCGACGTGGACCGCGCTGTCGTTGCCCGACTCCCCCTCGGGGAGGCAGGCGCCGTAGGCGCGACCGACCGCCATGTGGACCGTGTCGCCCATCTTCTCGTCGAAGAGGATCGAGTCGGTGAAGCGGTCGATCCCGCGGTTCATCCCGATGCCGAGTTCGCCGAGCCGCCGGGCGCCCGGATCGGTGTCGAGGACGCCCGCGAGCGCGTCCTCGCCGGTCTCGGCCGCGAAGTCGACGACCTCGCCGCCCTCGAAGACGAGGTGCACGTCCCGGACGCGGGTCGCGTCGATCGTCATCGGCACGTCGAAGAACGCCTCGCCCGCGGTGTCGAACGGGGCGGTGAACACCTCGCCGCTCGGCAGATTGTGCGAGTCGTACGCCACGGAGGCGGCCGAGTTGACCGCGGTGCGGCCGGCGATCGACATCGTCACGTCGGTGTCGGGCGCGCCGTCGCGCTCGGTGACGAGTCGGACCTCCTCGCCGGCGTCGAGGACCCCCTTCATCCGGGCCATCTCGGCGGCGAGCGCCTCCCAGTCGCGGAGGACCGCGTCGTAGACGAAGTCGCGGTACTCCTCGTAGGCCATCCCGGCCTGCTGGGCGAGGCTCCGGGTCGGGTGGACCGTCGACACCCAGTCGGTGTCCATCCGGGCCTCGCGGACGCCCGTTCGCGCCTTGGCGTACGCCTGCCGGGTCTCGCTCGCCACGTCCGCGGTCGCGGTGGTGTTGCGACCGCCCCCGATCCGGAGGTAGGCGTCGGCGGCCTCGAAGATCGCGCGGTCGACCGCCGGGTCGTCGTCGAAGTCGGGGACCGCGTCGCCGTCGCCGTCGGCGCCGTCGCCGTCGGCACCCGCCTCGGCGCCCTTCAGGTACGCCCGGGAGAGCTCGTCGGAGCCGTACAGCGTCGTGACGGTCGCCCCGCGCTCGCCGAGCGCCTCGGCGACGGCGACGCCCAGCTCGTGGGCGTCCTCGGCGACGCTGACGACGACGTCGTCCCCGGGCTCGACCCGCGCGCTCCAGTCGACGAGCACCTCGGCGTGCTCGCGTACGCGTTCGTCCATTACTCCGTGTGTGTTCGGGGAAGCGTAAATCGGTGCCGGGACGGTGATTATTTATCATCGATCGACGACACGGCGGCGGACTCCGACGACGCGTCGGTCGCTTATTCATAAATAACTCCTCGGAATCGGTGAAGAACGTCGCCAAAGCCCCAGTCGCGCTCGGCTCCCGCGGCTCGCTGTGCTCCTCAGTCGTTCGCTTCGCTCACTCCTTGCGGTGCTTGCGTCGCCGAGGTTCGCCGAGCGCGACTGCCCCTTTGAGTCCCGCCC
>NZ_NHPG01000007.1:0-53531 GCF_002252965.1 Halorubrum sp. Ea1 | reverse complement strand
GGATGGGACAGTACAACTATTCAATAAAAAATATATTCTGTCCTGATATCTGAAATAAATTCAAAATAATAAATTAATCACTTTGGAATAATAGTCATAGTGCCTTATCTACATCGCATTAGAATAACAATACTAATTTTGTTATGAGGTTTTGAGATGCTCGATCCTGAAGGTGGAAGTGAGTCAATGCCACAACTCTTTTATTATAAAGATTCTATACAAGGATATGAACCGGGCAAATATACTCGATCAAGCCGCCAAACTTGAGGTAGAAAATATGGGGGGTATCGACAAAGCATCTGTAGACTTTTCTCCCGGGATCACGGTATTGGAGGGAAGAAACGCGACGAATCGAACGTCGCTACTCCGGTCTATCATGGCAGTTATGGGAAGCGATAATGCGTCCCTGAAAGCAGACGCGGATGAAGGACGAGTTGCGCTCGACGTTGATGAGGAAACCTATGTGCGAACGTTCACTCGCACAAATGGCTCCGTCACGGCTGGAGGCAACCCCTATCTTGATGAGCCAGAGCTTGCCGACCTGTTCGCATTTCTCTTGGAAACCAACGAAGCCCGTCGATCCGTCATCAGCGGTGCCGATCTTCACGAGCTCATCATGCGACCAGTCGATACCGAATCGATCCAATCAGAAATCCAACAGCTCGAACGGGAACGGTCGCAGATCGACGATGAACTCGATGAACTCAACGAGCTGAAGGGTGAAATGCCAAAGTTGGAAGAGGACCGGAGCCAGCTCAAAGACGAGATCGAAGCGAAAAAAGAGGAACTAGTAGCAAAGGAAGAAGAGATTGAGACCCTCGATGCCGACGTCGACGAAACGCGGGAAGAGAAACAAGAACTCGAGGCCTGCCTCGACGAACTCCGCGAGAAACGCGCCGAATTAGATCGGGTTCGATCCGACATCGAAGTCGAACAAGAGAGCATTGAAGCACTGACAACCGAACGGAGAGACCTCGAGTCGGAGCTCGATGAGCTTCCCGACACACCGATGGGGGAGCATGACGAGCTCAAAAACGAAATTTCCAGACTTCGAGACCGGAAAGAGAGTCTCGAAAGCGAGGTGAGCAACCTCCAGAACGTGATTCAGTTCAATGAAGAACGGCTGGAAGAGAGCGAAGGAACTGTCACCTCCGTTCTGAGCGCTCAAGAGACTGACAGCACAGTGACGGATGCACTTGTCGACGACATGGTTGTCTGTTGGACCTGTGGATCCGAAGTCGAAGAGGAGAATATCACACAGACGCTTGATCAACTTCGGGATATCCGTCAAGAGAAACTGGAAACGGTCCGGGACCTCGAATCGGAATTGTCTCAGCTGAAAGGCAAACAGCAGGAATATCGGGAACAACAGCAGCGAAGAGAGTCGATTGAGAGAAAACTCACTGGCATCGAGAGTGAAATCGTGGAACGCGAAGAGCGATTGGATGACTTGCGAGACGAGCGAGAACATCTCAACGAGGGAGTCGAGGATCTTGAATCGGAGATCGAAACGTTAGAATCTGCAGACTTCAGTGAAATTCTGGATCTTCACAAGGAGGCAAATCAGTTGGAATTCGATCTCGAACGGCTTGAATCTGAGCTGGAGGATGTGACGGAACAGATCGGCTCTATCGAAGAGCGCCTTGCTGAGGAGACACGGTTGAATTCGCAGCGAGAAGAGATCAGTACTGAACTGACGGATCTCCGGACGCGAATCGATCAGATCGAAGAGAACGCTGTCGAGCAATTCAACGAGCATATGGATGCAGTCCTCGAGACTCTCGGCTATGAGAACATCGAGCGCATCTGGATCGAAAGAGTCGAGCGCGAGGTACGAGACGGACGAAGAAAGGTGGAAAAAACTCAGTTCGAACTACACGTCGTCCGGAGTACCGACACCGGAGCGGCGTACGAGGACACCGTCGATCATCTTAGCGAAAGCGAACGAGAAGTCACTGGACTGGTGTTTGCTCTTGCGGGCTATCTCGTTCACGAGGTGTACGAACGGGTTCCGTTCATGATTCTGGACTCCTTGGAGGCCATCGATTCACAGCGAATCGCATCGCTGATCAATTATATGGCCGACTATCCGGAGTTCTTGGTTGTCGCTCTGCTCCCCGAAGACGCACAGGCTCTCGACGACGATTATACCCTCATCACTGAAATATAGGACCCGGCCAGAAGCGGCTATGTTCCGTCCTCGCAATCACAACCGCCACGTTCCAGCAGGTCAATAACGCTGTACTGTTCGCCACAGTCCTCGCAGAGAACGTCAACATCGATAAACAAGCGAAACTCGCCGAGCGTGATTCGCTCTGTTGATCGGAGTCGATCCAAGCTGCCCTCGGTGAGTGACCGTAGGCGGGACTGGAGACGTCGGATGGAATCAAGAACGCTCTCCACTTGCTCGCTGTCGGAGGGGGATTCGTAGGAAGCATTCCGATATTTAGTGAGGTACGACCGAATTGCCTGATACGAGACGAAATCGCGTTCGAGTTGCTTGACATCGACGCCATCCCGTTCAAGACGATTTCGAGCCTCGGTTCGCATACCACTACTCACGTCATCAGCGGTGAGGAGACGATAAAGATTGGAGATTTCTCCGTCTACTGTAGAAATTCCTGCAGAGGCCATCGCACTTTCGAGCAATCGCTGATTGAAGAGATCTGCAAGATCTCGGAGACTCTTACGTTGTTGGTCCTCGGCAGTCCAGAGCCGTTCAAGTTTATCGCCGAGAGATTCAGCGAGATGATATTCAGCGATCAGTCTCGCAACCTTATTCGACTTTCTTGATTGTCCACTGGTTTCTTCCGGCATATTCCCAAATAGCGGTGGCAACATATATAATAGCGGTGCTGTTCAATCGAGTATCCTCACGGTCTCCTCTGGGGAATATTGATACCAGCCGATGCGATAAAACTGAGATCATACAGTCGAAAAATTAAATTTTCATAAGATTATTATCATACTAATATTATTTATATGAAATTCATAGAGAACGGGTTAACAAACTTTATAAAGACATCAATTCCTGATATATGTCAAATTGTGCGTTCTATTCATATTTAAAAACAGAGTATATTGTATTATTAGCCGGAGTTCTGTTTATAACAGCAATAATGTATCTCATGGCGGTGTTGATATAAGATCGAAAGATAAGGCGGTCAAAAAGTCGAGCGGTCTAGGCTCTCGTTCGACCGCCTTAACGGGGATAAGGGTTGTATCGAGTTAGATTTTCTATAGCAAGAGGTGACACCTGAGCCGGGGAAAAAGCTCGGTATCCGGCTTTATTTAGCTAGACAGTCATGTTCTGATTCTATCTCGATTCTTGATATTTTGGGTGTCGATCGGCATCGAACTACCGTCCATCGGTGGACACAGAAGGCCGATCTACAGCCGACAGACGGTACCTGTCCGAATCACGTCGCGGTCGATGAAACCGTGATTCAGCTCAATAGTGAGCAATATTGGCTGTACGCTGCCGTCGATTCCGACACAAACCGTCTGCTCCATGTTCGGCTCTATCCGACGAGAACTAACGCAATCTCTTCGATGTTTCTCTCAGAACTTCGTGAGAAACATCAGGTTGACAACGCGATCTTTCTGGTCGACGGTGCTCCATGGTTACAAGCGGCCTGCCATCGCCACGGGCTACGATTCCAACATGTCACACATGGAAATCGGAATGCCGTCGACAAATCGGTGGCCGTCTCGCTGCTCGAAAAGGGTGGCCGCTATGAGGTCCGATCGGCGTCCGGAAACTGGTACGAAGTCGACGTGATCAGCGAGTCGTGTACTTGTCCGGATTGGCAGCAGCGAGCGCCCGAGGCCGGCTGTAAACACCTCCGACGAGTCGATTACGAAATCAAGCAGGGGCGGGTCCCACGACCTGATGGGTGCCTTCCCTCCCCGTAGTCGTGACCGGACTACTCCATGGGACGGACTGTGTCGCCAATCCGACGGACCCGGTCGAACGTTGAGAGATACGCGAGCCGGTCGTGAACCTCGTCAGTATCCCGCTCCAGTTCGGCGGCCAGTTCGTCGACGGTCATCGGCTCATCGAGTGCCTGGAGGACTTCGATCCCCCGGTAGTACCTATTCGTGAGCTCCTAGACGCGGGCCTCAATCGGCGTGGTCACCCCGTACCGCTCCTCAAGTTCAACTAGAGCCCCGTTCGCGAACGTGGCGAACTGATCGTCCCCCAGGCGTTCGATCTGGGCTTCGAGTTCATGCCGGACGACGTCGTAATCGAGGCCGGCCTGCACGAGCATATTCATGTCCTCGATGTCGTCGTCGCGGCCTGCGATCGCCTTGAACAGGAAGATATCCTCGTTGCTAACCAGCCGGACCGTCAGTCGATCCAGGTTGAGGAACGGCTCACTGCGCTCTTGCATACCGTCGGTGAGCACGAGCTTGTTCGCGACCTGCTGGTTGAAGATATCGAGGCGACACCCATCGTCGTTCTCGACGCAGCTCGTCGCCCCCAGCGCCCGGTAATCTGGATCCAGCGATTGACCTCCGTATACCCGAGGTCCATCAGAACGGCCCACAGCTGGCCGTACACGTCGCCATCTGGGACGACCAGGTCGATATCTTTGGTCGCCCCCTTGAGGTCGCGCAGCGACATCGCGCCACCACCGATCAGGTAGACCGTGAGCGGTTCAGATAGCCCGTCCCCGATTCGCTGGAATTCGTTCTCGATGTACTCGCGGCCGAATGTTGGTCTCATTGTGGTAGTGGCACCTCGTAGTCAGCCGCCAACTCCTGGAACTCGTCCCACTCCGGGAGTCGGTCGTCGTCGACCTCGCCGTGCGTCTCGAGGTAGCGGAGCAAGGCGTCGATTTCGTCTTCGAGGCCATACTTCGCCGCCTGCTTTCGGAGATCCTCCTCGTCGACGTCGACGTGGCTGAGCAGGAGGAGACAGTACGAGCGGTGGCGGCTGCCGTCGTCGATCAGCAGCGTGTGACAACACAGCTCCGCCGGCGAGACTGCGTCGAGTTCCTCGGAGTAGACGTAGTAGCGGTGGCCGGTGAGTAGGAACTGGAGATCAAACATCGAGAACCGAGGGAGGCCGGTTTCGTGGAATCCGTCTGCGTCTATCTCCGTCTCGGTTTGAGCAAGAAATTCGTCGTAGTCTTCCCAGAGAATCGTGCCCTTCGAGGTAACGGCTTTGAGGCGTTGGCGGTGGAAATGATGGGCGAGTTCACGGGCGAACTCGTGTAGGCGGTCAAAGTCGGCGTTGAACTCGTAGCGGCCGTCGACGGTCCCGACAAGCCCACGGTCGCGAAACCGCTTGAGGGCCCGGTTGACCGTGTTGCGGTAGTTGTCGCTCCGGTCAGCGATCTCGGAGACGGTTCGCGGCTGGTCGAGGTAGTACAGCACTTCGAGTGCCTTCCCGGTCAGCAGTTCGGGGAGGTCGATGTGGGAGTGCTGGCGGACGAGGTTCCGAAAGAGTTGGACGGCGCGAGCATCCGACGGGACGACTCGTTTTCGCCGGCCATCGCGTTCCGTGTAGACGAGCCCCTTCTCGACGAGTTCGGCGACGGCACGAGAGAGGTAACTCTCGCTGTGGTCGAGCTTCGTCGCGAGCTCGGAGATCGTGTCGCCGCGGTCAACCGTGGCGAGGACCTCGAGTTCGATGCGCCGGAGCACGGTGTAACATAGTACGAAACTTGTATATAAAGAAGTTTCGAGTAGTGTTACATCCAGCAATCGCGAGAACCGCCCCCATCGTCTTAACCAACAAAACTATGGGTTCATGGGCCGTGTTGGTTAACACGAGAGTAGCCGATGTCCTACGAACCCCCGACCCCACCGGCGAACCTCCCGACGGAGATCGTCAACACGCTCAACGAGTCGAGCCCGGAGCCTTCTGCGCTCATTACACTCTCACGCTGGAACCATAGTATCATAAATCTTAGTATTACGTGGGACTAAAAATATCTCTTACAGCGCCTTTGTAGCCAAAATTCCGAGACTATGGGTGCATCATTAATGGAATGTATCAATTTTTCGCATCGCCTGAACTTGGGACTGGACCACTGCTGGTCATACGACTTGGTCTCACGCTACCGTACGGCGCCCACTACCGCTTGCTTGTGCTGACCGATATCGGGGTCAGGAAGCATCGCTCATCGATATCGGTTGTAGTCAAGAACTCTCGTAATCGGTCGCTGCCGACGAGTTTGCTCCGTCGGAATGTGATGGGGCGTCCGTCTCAATGGGCAATGTGTTCGCCAGGCGCTCGGCAACGGTCGGACTCACGAGTCCGGCCAGTTCCATCGCCTCCTTCTCGTAGTCGTCTAACTCCAAGAGGCTCCGGAAGAACCACGAGATGGTCACGTAGGTTTCGTGTAGTTCTCCAGCACGCTCGCGCCCTGCGTCTGTTAGAGTCACTCCGTTGTACGCCTCGTACTCAACGAGCCCATCTTCCTCGAGTCGCTGGAACGTTTCAGTGACGGTCGCCGGCGAGCGGTCCAGCGTCTCGGCCACCGCATTCGTCGGGATCGGTGGATCGTCCTGATGACCGAGGATATACACGGCCAGTAGATGCTGTGCGGCTCTACTCATCGTTCGTCCGGCTGGTCTCGTGAGAGAGTGCTGTTCGCCGAATCCTCGCCACAGTCTTCTGTGTCAGCATCAGAACAGTCATCGGGGCCGAACAGTGCAGCGTACACCCACGCCCACGCCTTTGCACGCTGTCGACGAGGTCCCTCACCCATCGGTCATGCCCTCCGGACCAAGTGGTCTCGCACGGTTCGTTGGCAATCTTCACACGTCTCATCGAGCGTCGCGACCGTTGCGAGCACCGGATGGTCGACCGAAAAATCCTGATACAGGTACGGGATGAGGCTTCTGTGACGGATGCCGGCGTCAACACCGTTGTTCGTCGTCTTCTGGAGGAATTCCTGCCGGTCGCGAGCCACCTCCTCACAGTAGTCACGATGGCTGGCCAACGTCTCGTGACGTTGTTGTAGCGCATCGAAGCCGAGGTCAGTCAACGGCGTCTCGTTCGCGTCGACGATCCAGGCGATGATGTCGTCGACCGCTGCATCCGCCTCGTCGAGGTGCGCTTCCTCGCGTTCGAGCGCTTTCTGTAGCGCCGTCGCTTCCGCCCGCCGAGATTGTGCTTCGGCGAGAACCATCCGTTTGAGGTCGGGAGTGAATGAGGCCTCTGTCGTCGGAGCGAGTGCGACTGCGATTGCGTCAGTGAATTCCTCGCGGATCGTTTTCAGCAAAGACTCAGTCTCGTCGATGTCGGCAACGCTGTGAGGGCGAATCGTCTCGGTGAACACCGTTCGGACAGGCCGACAGCCATCGGTACTGGACGCGTCTGCGGAGAGGTGGGTGACCCCACCGGCTGTCGAGAGGCTGGCGACCGATGATGGTGTCTGCTCGGGCTGTAGCTTCTGTACCCGACGGATGAACGTGTCGTAGGCGTCCAGCATCTCGTCGATGGGCTCCCGCTCGGATCGAGCGCGCGTTCGCGCTTGCTGGATATAGGTGTCGACGGTCATCTCACACCTCTCCCTCGATTGGAGCACTCACGAGGCCGTTCTGCTCTCCCGTGTCCGCGAGGCCGAACGTGAGTTGCCAGTCGCCGTCCACGGCGGTCACCTGAACAGACTGTGGGGACTGCTCCGCGTGATGTCGACAGAGTTCAAGCGTCAACGGTAGCACAGGGAGTCGGCCGTCCTGCGCTGAAAGCGCGTAGCCAGAGATCTGTACGACAACGACTCCTGAACCCCCATCGAGGTCAACGGAGTACGGCGAGCGCGTGTAGCTCTCGATGACACCTCGTTGCTGGAGCGCGGTCAGGCTCCGCTCGAGTGAATCACCGTCTTCGCTGGGTGACTCTAGTCGTGTCGCAGCGTCGGCGAGAACTTCGGCCTGGTCAGCAGGAAACAGGCGCTCGTCGAGTTCGCTGGCCATGCTCTCGAGGAGACACAGACAGAGTTCGTCGGGATCACCGACGGTCTCGGCGAGCTCGAAGTACGTGTCCATGACGGCGCCCTCGACACTGTCGTATCCCGCTTCGGAGAGCGTCTCGAAGACCGCGCCGGCGACGCGGTGACAGAACTCGACGAGGTCGTGCCGCTCGGGCGTGGCGCTGTCGGTGAGATCGGGCTCGGAGAGCCTGTCTGGTGGGCTGCCTGTCTCTGAGTTACGTTCGTGCGCTACTGTCGTGTCTTGGGCCGTCTCCTCACAGACGATTAGGTCGTAGAATGGGACTTGCGGGTCGTAGCGTTGTAGTGCCGAGCGGTACTGCTCGGTGGCGCGAGCGGCAGCTCGCGCGGTGACCCGATCCGGGAACCGGGTACCGGCCGCTGGGACTGGCCGGTCGCCCATCCGCCCACAACGGAGGTAGTACTGACCGTCCTCGGTCGCGAGGGCTTCGATGTGTTCCCTGATGTCGATGAGTGTTGGGCCGACCATGGTGGTTTGGTGTCTTACGCGCTGTGTTGATCGAGTGGGGGAGAGTCAGCGTGGCGACTCCCGAATCCAGCGGTCAAAGCCACGAGATGGCGCTCAGTTTCTGTCATCGGTGGTGTCGAGGCTCGCAGCGTATTCGGAGACGACATCGTCGTCCATCGTCTCGAGCAGTGCCCGCTGTCCGTCACGATCCCGACGCGCCCGCTCGTCGGTGCCGATCTGTCGGTCCAGGAACTCGGATTTTAGATGTTCGAGGGCCGCATCTGCCAAACCGGAGTCCACGTCGTCAACGAGAATCTCGTTTTCGAACCACTCGCGGGTGTGGTCGTCCCACGCTTCATCGCCGGCGTATCGCCCGTCGTGGACGACCCAGTCGACGTAGTGGTCCGCAACGGCAGGCCAGTAGCGGGCGGCGATATCGTCCCGGATCAGCGAGAGCGCTGCGTGCGCACCGTGGCCCGCACTGACGATGGCTTGATGTACCGTTTCGGTCGTCATCCATCCGGCCGCGTACAGCCCGTCGACCGGCGTGCGCCCGTTCTCGCTGTCGACCATCCCGAACGCCTCGTCGGTCTCTATCTCCTCGATGAACGGCTCGAACATCTCCCCGTCGTACGCGGTCGCGGCGAGGACGTACCGGACGCGATAGTCGCCGTCGTCACTCTCTATCTCGAACCCATTCGAATCCAGCGGCTCACCGCCTGCATCTGTCGGTGGCTCCTCGATGTCGACCCGCTCGACGCGCTCGACAGTCTCCTCACGGACGGTCCCACCCTCGTACTCGACTTGTGTTCGCCCCAGTTCGAGAAATCGGTCGGGCGTGATACCGACCGGAAATCCAAGGAAATTCTCGAGGACGGCACATTGCTGGATGGCTGACTTCCCACGAGCGAGGACGAGCGTGTTCAGTCCGTAGCGTGCGAGAAACGTCGCTGCGGACAGCCCGGCCGCTCCGCCCCCGACGACCAGTACGTCGTGATCGAGTGTGGAGTCCGGGGAGTCGGCTCCCGTCGGTCCGATAGTGTCTGTGCGTGCCATGCCTCAGATGTCGCCCGCGATAATGTCCTTGACGCGCCCGCGGTCGAAGAGCTGATTCTCCTCAGGGACCTCCGGGAATGACTCCGGGTCGAACGCACCGAACTCGTCGGGATAGAGCTGCTGTGCGACCATCTCGGTTTGCAGGAGGTTCACGATGGGGCCCTGCTCGCCGTACTGGCCCGGAAACACGCGGCCTTGCTGAACGGCCGTCAGTTCCTGTCCCACGGAGTCTTCCTCCATCGGAGTGACGTACTGCTCCCGAAATGCCTCGGCGGAGAAGCTATCCGTGTCGCCGGTGGTACCGATACCCCAGTGGACGACGATAATCTCCGGGTCCACCTCGAGAAGCGTTTCGTAATCGATCTGCCCGCCGTCTTCCATCTCCTGGGGGAACGCACTCGCGACGTTCAGATCCCGATACGGCTTCATCTCGTACCCATCGTCCTGTGTATTCAACGGGAAGAATTTCCCCTTCGAGGGTTCCGAGCCGCCGTTGACGAGGCCGATCGTCGGCTGTTCGTCGGGCGTACGAGAAGCGATCTCTGACTGCACCTCGTCGTGTAGCGTGGCGAACGCTTCGTATCGCTCCTGTTCTTGGAAGGCGTGAGAGAGCTGCTCGAACGCGCCGTAGAGACTGTACAGTTTGTAATCGTGGAACTCGCGTCGGCGGCGGCAGTTGTTCCCGAAGAACGGCGCGACGTTCTCGATGATCTCCTGCGTGTCGTCCTTGCTCCAGGAGTCGTCCCAGCCGGTCCCGTGGAGGTAGTTCGGATCCATCAGGAACACGTCCGGGTCGAGTTCGTAGAAACTCTCCTTGTCCCAACCGCCCTCGGACCACATCGAGGGGAGCGCGTCCTGGTCCGGGACGTCGATGTCGAACGGATCGAAAAAGAACCCCGGAATCATATTGCCCGCGGTGAGGAACCCCTCTCGCTGCCCCAGCGCGAACGCCATGTCGGCCCAGCCGCCGTTGTAGACCGTCCACGTCTCGGGAACGGCATCGAAGTGGACCTCTCCCGCGGGGACGATGGAAGCGGTGTATCCGGTATCGGTCTCGGTCGACTCCGTCTCGGTCTCGCCGGTTTCGGAATCGGTCCCACTCTCGCCGGTGGTCGTTGGCTCCTCTGTGGCCCCGCTACCGTCACCCCCCGTACAGCCAGCCAAGAAACTCGTACCCAGTAGCGTACTCCCGTACTTCAGATAGCCTCTACGTGTCGATCCGGTATCACTGCTGTCGTGAGCAGTCATACGTTTTAGGCCAGCCTAAAAATTAAAAAAACTATCGATGGGGCTCTACTGAGAGACCCTTCGCGTCGCCTCTACCCTCCGTCCGAATGGTTCCCCTCGTTTTCGAGACGCGGGTGCGTTTCTTGTTCGTCCGGGTGGGGCTCGGCAAAACGCTCACCCATTACGTCGAGTGAGCGCGCTTCGCGGTCCGCCCGCTCCGCCTCGTCGATCTCGTCACAACCGGGCGGCAAGTCCCGCCCACGGTCTGTAAAGTAGCCCTCGGGCGCGACCCAGTCGTGGTAGAACGGCCGCTCGTCGTCTTCGAGGATCGTCACGCCGACCTCGGCGCCGTGGCCGGCACAGACCGCTGCTTGGTGTGGCTTCTCGGCGAGCCGACCGGCCGAGTAGAGGCCGTCGACGCCGGTGCGCCCGCGCTCGTCCGTGTCGAGGAACGCTTTCCCGCGGTCGCTGATGCCGACGCCGTCGACGTCGGCCAGATAGCCGACCGCGTTCTTCGTCGCCGCGACGACGTACTCCGTACGGTAGCGGTCGACGGCGTCGGTCTCGACGGCGAATCCCTCGTCGGTATCTTCGACACTTGCGACGGTCGCGGTCACCTGCTCGCAGCCTGCTCCGGCCACTTGTTTTTCGAGGAGATCGAGTAGCTGGCGGCCGTTGACGCCGGCGGGGAAGCCGGGGGAGTTCTCGAGGTGGGCGTTCCGTCGGAGGATCGACTCGCCGGCGGCAACGACGAGCGTATCCAGCCCGTGTCGGGCGGTGAAGACGGCTGTCGACAGGCCGGCAACACCGCCGCCGATGACGACGACTTCAGGTGGGCTGGTCGTGCTCATTGGTCAGATGTCGCCGTTGATGATGTCCGCGACCCGCTGACGGTCGAACAGTTCGCCCGTGTAGACCTCGGGGAAGTACAGCCTCGCGTAGCGCTCAGTCAGGAACAGGTTATGTAACGGCCCGGAGTAAATCGGCCCACCACGGAACACCATGTCGTTCTGGACAGCAGCGAGTTCCGAAGCCGCCTCGTGGTCTTTCATGAACGCCAAGACAGTGTCTTCGAACTCCCCGTGGCTCTTGTTTTCGTGTCCCCGGACGAGAATGGAGTCTGGGTCGACTTCGAGCATCGTCTCGTAGTCGATCTGACCCCGATCGGTCGTCGAGAGCCCCTCGACTCCCGTGTCTGCGAGGGCGTCGCTAAGGCCGAGATCGCGGAAATGCTTCTTGTTCGCCCCTTGGTCGCTCAGCCGGTAGGGGTAGAACGCCTCCGGCTCGTTGCCCGCAGCGAACGTCAATAGCGCGTTCGGTCGATCGTCTGCTGGAGGAAGATCGGCTTGTACCCGAGCGATGAATTCGTCGTGGAGCTGTTTAATCCGGGTGAACTTCTCTTCTTCTTGGTAGATATGGGCGGTTTTTTCGAAGGCCTCGTACAGCGTGTAGTACCGATAGTCGTGCCACTCGTCGGTTCGGCGGAATATCGTGTTGCCGACGAACGGCGCGACGTTGCTACTGACTTCCTCGACGTCGGACTCCTCAAGCTTGAACGAGCCGTTGTTGATGAGCCACTGCGGATCGATGAGATGGATATCGCCGTCCAGCTCGTAGAAGAGCTCCTTGTCGACGCCGCTGTCGCTCAGTCGCGTCAGCGACTCCGCGTCGACGCTCACACCGTCGAGTTCGTCGTAATGACTGGTGTGGAACCGCGATGGCAGTCCCATCGAGAGGATCGAATCGCCGTGGCCGAGCGCGACGGCCATGTCGGCGTAGTCAGGGAAGTAGTGTGTGACCCGCTCTGGCGGCTCCTCGAACTGCACCTCCCCGACCGGAGCCATCTCGACAGTATATGAGCTGTCTGTCTCTGTCGATGTCTCCGTCGTCGACTGATCGTCCGCGCTCGTCTCGTTCGGCGTCGAGTCGGAATCGGACTGGCCCGCACACCCGGCGAGTAGTCCGCCGCCAATGACTGCGCCGCCGTACTTCATGTAGTCACGCCGTGTCGGTGCCTCGTGACCGCTGGAATCGTCTGTCATATTTTTTAGGCCCACCTAAACATTGAAAAACGTTCCGAATTTTAGGCCGGCGAAAAAATGTCAGCGAGGAGTACCGCACCGCGGACACATCGGCGGCCCACTCTTCGGCAGATCGAGTCCGCAGTGCGGACATGCGTCGCCGTCAAGGGCGTTCATTTCTTCGACTACTTCGTCCGTCCCGTCTCGAATCGACTCGATCGTGCCGACTCCATCGGGAGTCCCGCCAGATCTTTCGGTGGCTAACTGCCGCCGACAGAACTCTAGCCGGTCGGTCAGGAAGGTCGGTGGGTCCTCGTGCTTGGCCTCGACATCATCGAGGTCAGGCCCCGACTCGACTCCGGGCTCTGACGCTGCGAGTAGTCCAAGCGCTTCGGCCGCCCGCCCCTGCACGTACGGGTCCTCATCACCGAGTCGCCCTTGGAGCGGTTCCGCCGCCTCGGCAAGCTTTTCTGGATACTCACACCCGACGACCACCAATGCCGTACAGAGGTGATACCGGACGAGTTCGTTTTCATCGCCGAGGTGCTCGGCCAGCGAGTCGACCTGGTGGCGGAGTCGAGCCGGATCGCCGAGCGCGACGTACGCCAGCGCCTTCGCGAGTTTCTCTTTGACCTCGGGTTCGTCGAACTCCAGTCCGATGCGGAGGTCGGCCAGCGTCTCTGGATCAGTGACTTCCTCGAGTGACTCGACTGCGACGTAGCCGAGTGCTTCGGCACTCCTAGCACGGACATAGTAGAACTCCTCGTCGTCGGCCAACCGCTCGGCGAGTGCGTCGACGGCAGGCAGGACGGCTGCCGGTTCGGACTGCGCGAGCGTGACGAACAGCTTCGCGGTCGTCAATCTGACTGCTCGATCATCATCGGTCAGGAAGGTGGAAAGCGGGTTAGTGAGCTCTTCAAAGGAGAGTGGCAGGTCTTCAGCGGCGTCCCGAACCGCTCTCAACGCACGCTTACGGGTCTCAGTATCAGCTGCGCCGAGTCGGTCGAGACACCCCACTGTCCCTTTATGATCTTGTTCCTCGAGAAGAGTAGTCAGGCGGTCAGGCGGTGGCGGCTGATCTGGGTCACTCATTGATCTGTTCGGATATGTTACTGGCTTTCACGACCAATCGCTTCAATCCGGTGGTTCTGCGCTGCCCTGCGAAGCCTATACTGAGCGTCTCTATTGAGGAAAGGTGCTGGGCAGGCGAGACTGCGACCACCTCTATGCTGCCGACACAAGCGCGCATCAATGTCGGAGACGCTGGACCCGCTCTCGGACCGTGCCTGCCGGATGACCGACGCCTAAAACACAGGAATCGAAATCACTGAACGGCTGCGAGACGGTGACTCCCTGCTATTGAGCGTTGTAGATAGTTCAATCCAGACGGAATACCTCAGCGATAGCTATCCAGAGTGGCACCCTGCTCCACACTCCTTTCTCGGAATGGTTCGGCTCCCCATCTACCGAGAGGCAACAGGTGAGAGCTATCGAGCGCTGGCTCGGTATCAAGAACTTGCCGAACCACTCGATTTGGAACACATCCCCGATGAATCCGTGTTGTCCCGTACGTGGCGGAAACGCTTCGACGACGGCGTTCGGGAGTTCGTCCAGGTTGCTGCGCACTTCGTCATCAAACAATCTCACGACCGCGAGTTTTCAGCTCCCGCTGTCCGGTCGAAAGCAGAGATCGTCGACGAAGTGGACCTCTCCACTGATGATGAGACGGCTGGCTGTGAATTCTCCGACAAGCAAATCTACCGGACGACTCGACTCACTCGTGATCACGGCTTCGATGAGTTTGATTCCGGTCGCGCTGCGAACACGACCTACGAAGACACGCAGTTCTTCGAATTACAGACGTTCATGTGAATGGTCAACTGCGGGACACCGCAAGGAGCGGCTCGGTTTCAGTATCGACACGGTTCGGACAGCAGTCCACACGGCGATACGCATCTTAGAACGATCAAACAGTTCACGCCAGGGGAGCTGATCGATGGATTCGATACAGTGGCCGATCGGCTGCTCGCGGTCATCGAATCCGAAGCATCGTTCCGTCGGCCGGTTACCGTGCGGTCGACATCACGACTATCCCCTATTTCGGGGTGGTGTTCAGATAAAGATGAATAGTGAGGCGGTGTGTTTTCTGAGTGGTTCATGCCCGAAAACACACGCCTCACTGGTAGTATCGACCAGATCGAATTAGGTTTTGTGGAACGGCAAGCGACACCGAGATTGCTCATGAAACTCGGTATTCAGTTTCATCTTGCTGGCCTATCACTTTCAAATACAGTCTCTATTCTTGGGATATTCGGTGTCAAACGTGCTCGGTCAACCGTTCATAATTGGGGTTCACAAGGCTGATTTACAGCCCGAAGCTGGTCGGTGTCCGGATCACGTTGCGGTTGACGAGACTGTGATCCGACTCAACGATGAGCAATATTGGCTGTATGCTGCCGTCGATCCCGAGACAAACGAATTACTCCATACAAAGCTTGAACCGACGACAACGAAGGTTCTCGCTCATTCGTTTCTCACGGAACTTTCCGAGAAACACGACGTCTCCGACGCCGTGTTTCTCGTCGATGGATCGCACTCGTTACAAGCTGCGCGTCACCGCCACGGCTTCGATTTCAGATACGAGAAACATGGAAATCGGAACGCTGTCGAACGTATCTTCAGAGAAATAAAACGCCGAACTATCTGTTTCTCAAACCGTTTCAGCAACGCCGAAGCAGAAAACGCCGAACGACTGGCTCAGTTCGTTCAGCTTCGCATGGAATCAGCTCATCTGAACACGATGTACAGCACCGACAACAGCTGAAAAAAGGACGAACGGGATCACAGCGACCTGTCGCTTAGTTACATTCATACTTGTATCGTCCCTTCCCCCGGAAAAATCTCTTCGGGTGTTCAGTTCGCACATTCATCTGACGGTTATTTTGACGCTGACGAGGTGAAACAAATAACGATCAACTGCTGCATGCAACCTCTGTATCTCGCACGGCGATCATATAAGAACTTAAACATTTCAACAGAGCCACCTCTGAGGATCTCAGCAGAGCTGGACGAGTGAATATCTGGATTATCGCATTCTACAGAGTCGCTATGCCACGGTAATCGCGTACAGTACGACACTCAGGCCGATAACCGTCACGAGACCCCGTACGAGCAAGACAATCCCATTCGCCCCGCCAGTCAGGTCAGCCAGCATAACAGCCACGTACACCCCTGCCGTTAGCAGACCGATACCGATGGCTAACGCCCGCATCTTTGGAGAACTGTTTCGTTGGTATCCCCGATAGGCCAGCGTAGCGACAAACAATCCAACGAGAGCAGTCACGCTACGGGTGATCGACACCACACTGAACGGTTCCATTGCTAGCACACTCGCTACGATCACCGCATCTCACCTCTGTACACGATCCACAGGATCGTACCTAATCCAAATAGCTCACAGCCACTGACGAGTATCGACCGACCGACGGTCCCAATATCGGTCGCCGTGGGCAACCCGACACGGAGCACCTCGGGCACCGTAATCAGGAAGATGAGTCCCACCGCGAGCCAGAGCATTCCGCGGTGAGCCGGTCCTTGACGGTAACCACGAATTAGAACGACGGTAATAGTCAGTGACAGCACTACAGAGACCACAGAAAGAACGAGTACACCGAGTGCGATGAACGGGTCTGTTCCAGCTGCCTCCAACTGTAAGAGGGGCATATCAGGACAACCCCTCGAATAGATCTGTGAAGCGGTCGGCAGGGTCGGTTGCCGAGCGCGTCACTGCTACTTCGCAGCTCCCATCAGCGAACGTGACCGTGACTGTCTCAACCGTAGCTGTATACCGCTTGTAGTGATGTCCGTCGGGGTCAAGTTCCTGCTGTTCAGCCACCAGCTCTGCTTCTTGTAACCGGTTGAGACGGCGGTACGCCGTCGCATCAGACATGTCACAGGCTGCACAGAGTTCATCGGCTGACATCGGTTCAATTGTGAGGTGAGCGAGGATCGCTCGCGCGTACTCGTCGTCGAGTACCGCCAAGACGGCATCCTCGTCCTCATCCATACACATCCCAGATCCGGGTAATAGTAAAAAGCCTGCTACGACTTCTGAGTTGGAAGCCGTGCCTGTGGTGATACGTCTACTGTGCCCCTTGGTGTGAATATGTCGTTACAAACGACACTTGATCGAACGGTACCGAATCGACTGCAACAGGGGTGGCGAATTCTCACCAGCCCAGTTTGGAATCACGATTCGAAACGGCTCCGCGCACCGCTACGTGCGCTGCTGCCACTCGTGATGACGTTTCTCGCCTTCGGAGTTGTTGTGACAGTCGTCCGAGGTCGGTTCGAACACCCACTACGAGAGGTGCTCGAATTCAGCCTGATGGCCGTGGTCCTCGTCGCAGCTGTGCTACTCGGAGCACGACTGTTTGACCGTCGACCGGCAGCAGAGTACGGGCTAGCGTTAGACAGCGAATGGCTACGATCGTTCGCCGTTGGTGGGTTCATCGGGATTGTAATCAATGCCGGAACGTTGCTCATCGCGATTGCTGTCGGATGGGCAACCGTAACCGGATTCTTTCAAGGGTCCGATTCCCTCCCGTTCCTGTCAGCGATGCTTTTGGTGCTCGCATATACCGGCGTCCTGGCATCGTGGGAAGAGTTCATTTTCCGAGGAGCGATGCTGAAAAACCTCGCCGAAGGTGCCGATGGATACGTTCCACGATGGGTTGCCGTCGGCATCGCCCTCCTCATCAGCACTGGCATCTTCGCGTTCATGCACAGCGGCAAGGTTACTGGACCCGGTGGCTACAGCTATTACTTGCTGGCTGGGCTTATTTTCGGCTGTGTGTATGTTCTAACAGGGGACCTCGCTCTTCCGATGGGATTTCACGTGTTCTATAATTTCAGTATGAGTGCCGTATTCGGTCTCGGAGTCTCACAGCGGACTCCCGAAGTTTTTGTTCTCAATGTTAGCGGGCCGACAGTCTGGATCGGCGAAGAGGGGATCCTCAGGATGCTTTTCGCAGCCGTCGGTGGGCTATTGCTTGTAGGCTACATCCGTTGGCGGGATGGCTCTCTTGATATCGATCACCGTATTACGCAGTGGACACCGAGAGCTGAAAACTCCGTGGGGGGGCGAGAAGCCGGTGCTGAAAACACTCACTCGCAAACTGATCAGGAGTGAAATCATTGAACGTGCATAGTCTAAAGAATGCTACTCCACCAGGGGATTCACTCAAACGCATCTTTGAGCTTCGAGAACCACTTTGCATGATTGTGACGAAGCCTTCGTATGATTAATTCCGTCCACCCGTATCGGCGGTTGCTTGCGGGTAGATTCATCGGTGGGACCACTGGCTTAACGGGATGTCTAAGCTTCAGTAGTGATTCCACAAGCACAAATTCCGAGACAGAACTCACGGTTTTGGCATACAAATGAACACGCTTTCTGTCGAGAACTTGGGGAAGCGCTACGGAGACACCTGGGCCGTCCACGGGATAGATCTCACGTTTGAACCCGGAGTTATCGGACTACTCGGACCGAACGGTGCAGGAAAGTCGACACTCATGCGGCTCATTACGACCGTTATTGAGCCTACAGAAGGTGCAGTCTACTGGAACGACACGGATACAACAAAGGTTCCACAGGCAATTCGCAGCATTGTCGGGTACCTCCCGCAGTCGTTCGGCGTGTATCCGAATTTGACTGCCAGTGAGTTCCTCTCGTATCTCGCTGCGATTCGCGGAGTCGGTAACGCTGAAGCCCGTATCGACGACTTGCTGGAACTGGTTAACCTCTCTGGGGCCCGAGAGCAACGCCTCGGTGAGTTCTCTGGCGGTATGCGCCAGCGCGTTGGAATTGCACAGGCGCTCCTAGCCGATCCGGATCTGCTCGTCGTAGACGAACCAACAGTTGGACTTGACCCCGAAGAACGCGTGCGATTCCGTAACGTCTTGGCCGATCTCGCGGACGAGCGGATTGTCATTCTTTCTACCCACGTCGTCTCTGATATCGAAGCGACAGCCAGCGACATCGCGCTGCTGTATGGCGGTGAAATCCTCGCTCACGACCAACCGGCCGACCTCCTTGCGGATGCCGATGGTGTGGTCTGGGAGTGGGTCGTTCCTCAGTCGCGCACCGAGGCCATCAGAGCCGACTACACGATCAGTAGTGCCACCCGCGGCAGAGACGGCGTTCGCGTCCGCGTGGTCAGTGAGACAGCGCCAGCACCCGAAGCCGAGAGCGTTGCGCCAACGTTAGAAGATGCCTATCTGCATGCGGTCGGAGGACACCCCCGGCCATGAGCTGGTCTCGTGATGCAGCCGCTGTCGCACTCGCAGATTTTCGAGAACGCTCCCGCACGTCGAAGCTTGTCGTCATTCCGGTCGTGTTGGCGTACTTTGCAAAGCTAGTCACCGTCGATTCGACGCTTGTCGTCGGCAATACGTACACCGGTGTTCCGACAGCCGCGTGGTACGGCGGGTTGGTCGCAGGTATCGGGACGACGGTGTTGCTGTTGTTCGGCTATCCGCTCGTTCACGGCAGCATCGCCTATGATCGTACCACGAATGTCGCTGAATTCGTAGCGTCTGCACCGTTGTCAAACAGTAGCTACCTCGTCGGAAAGTGGCTGAGTAACTTCACACTCCTGGCTGTGGTCACGACGCTTCTGTTCGGCGCGACCGCCGTGTCATTTCTGCTCCAAGGAACCGGCCCGTTCAATCTGGTCGATATGGCTCTCCCATTCATTTTACTGACACTTCCGACGATGGCAGTCGTGGCTGCCGCTGGTGTCTGTTTCGAAACGCTAGGTCCTCTCCGAGGCACTGGCGGGACCGCCCTCTACTTTTTGCTCGCGATTGCAGGCGTTATCGGTAGCATCCCACCTGAGTCCCCGGTTGATCTGACCGGCCTCGTGGCGTTGCGCCAGAGTATGGCGTCGTCGATCGCTGGCCAGTATCCGGGTTTTGAGGGCCCAATCGGTTCATTCGCGTACACAGATACTGCGACCGGCATGGAGATGTTCCGATGGGCCGGACTTTCGGTGGGCCCCGCTCTGGTCTCGCGTCTACCAATCTTTGTCATTATCGGTGGCTTGCTCGTCGTGAGTGTCTTATCGTTTGACCGGTTCGACGATACGCAAGCGTGGTCGTTTGGGCTGTTTGATCATGGATCATCAGACGCTGAAGCAACAGCCGAGCTGCCGTCTACTCAGTTGACCGAGATGTCTCGTTCAAGTTCTGACAGCGGTCCCTCGCTCGCGTCTGTCACGGCTAGCGGATTTCGTCTGCAGCGGGCATTCATAGCTGAGCTGAAAATGGCACTTCGGGGCCGGCGACGACTCTGGTATGTCGGTTGTATCGCCGCTCTCGTTGGTACGCCTGTCGCCCCTCTCGGATCTCTCCGACCAACCGTGGTTCCGATCGCGTTGCTGTTGCCGCTCCCAGTGTGGTCACAATCAGGAGCACGCGAACAGATACACAGGACTCAGGAGCTGATTTTTGCCACCAGTAACCCGCTTCGACTGTTGGCAGTCTCGTATCTTGCCGGTGTCAGTGTCGGAACGGCCGTGATCAGCCCCGCGCTCGTTCGGTACGCTCTCGTCGGGAGTTCAATCGGGCTGGTCGGTGCGGTCACAGCGGTGCTGTTCCTCCCGGCGGCCGCTCTCGCCGCGGGCGTCTGGTCGGGTCGCCCAAGCCTGTTCGAGATCGGATATCTGGTAGCGTGGTATCTCGGGCCGATGAACGGACTCGGGCTGCTCGACTACGTCGGTGCCACGCAAGCCCCCGGATCTATTGCGATTCAGATCGGGTACTTGACCGCCGCAGTGATCGCACTCGTTATCGCTTCGATTGGTAGACGCCGGCAACTCGCGTAATCGAATTGGGTGCGCGCTGCGTCACGGCGTCACGATCAGGTCAAACCGATAGATTGTGTCTTGGTACTCGGCGACGACGTTTCGAAAATCAACTCGATCCTCGTAGCTATCTATTGGTTCAAGATCGCTGGCGATATTGAGTGCCTCTAAGACTTCGGAGAGACCGTCTGAGGGCGGTGCTCCCTCCTCGTACCGTCGCGGGTCTTCGCTGATCGCGTCGTCAATTACACTCCGTGAGGACTCGGAGAGACCGCTGGACCTCAGGTCGTGTTCGACGATTTCGGTTCTCGCGTACTCGTCGAATTCGCTGCGTGACTGTGTGATCTCGGTGACGGTATACGTCCACTTTGGAACCTGAACCCTTCGTTGCTCCGTAACTGGCCGGAAGTACGCTTCATTAACCTCGACAAAATCAAACGGAGCCGACGGGATAAGATCACTAGCGTCGGGATCGAGGCCGTGATGGAACTCCACGGTTTGCAACTCGTCGAATTCAGGATCACCGAGGAATCCATCGTTTCCAGCATAGACCGCGTCAAGTGCTGCGTCAAGCACTCGTTCGTCTTGTGTTGACAGATCGAACGGACGAGTTTCAATTGTCGCGTCGTCAGGTGGCGTTTCATCGGTCCGCTCGACTGCAAAATGCCATCGTTCACGCTCAAGCCGCCGTTCGTCAGCAATCCGGACGTGATAGAAGCTATTGTTTCGCTGGCAGAATGTCGGGTACGGCTTCGCCTCTCTTCCCCACTCGTCCCGTCCTACGAGTGGCCACTGTTTGATAGTAACACTGCCCTGATCAAACAGTTCCGAAACGTACTGCGCTTTCATTTCGGCAGAAAAATCGACTCGCGTCACAGCTTCGATCTCCGTCAGGTCGGGCTTTAGATACGGCCGACCGACCGACGAAAGGTCCAGTTCGTCTGCAATAAGCGCGTACTCATCGAGACTACCTGAATTCAAACAACCGGCAGTTGAGGTCGTAACTGCGGAAGCGCCGAGCAGTTGGAGGGCGCGGCGGCGGGAACAATACATGTTCGGGCAAAAATACAATCCTCAAAACAAATTCTTTGTGGTTGATGTCTACACCTCATCGACGGGCGGACATGGGAACTTCCTCGAGCCGTCTTTCTACAAGCAGGGAATCCCGGCATTTAGAATTTTCGGGGCTTTCACACCTAACACTCATTACGGTTGACACCGTATTTCTGCTCAACGATGTCCATCGACCGAGATACCTTCGAGAAGGCGAGCGAGGACGAACTCGAGGAACTTTCCGTCCCGGATCAGGTCCTCGGATTTCTCGCCGCCAACGATGATCGCGCGTTTAAGGCCCGCGAAATCGCCTCTCAGATCGGTCTCGATGAGGGCGCGGTCAGCACTGCGCTCTCGAGACTGAAGGACCGCGATCTCGTCGAACATAAAGCGACGTATTGGGCGATAACCGACGACACAGAGCGACTCGACGGCTACAGCGGGTACGAACGAGCGACCGCCCTGTTCAACCAGCAACTCGGTACTGAGGACAAGGAGTCTCGGCGCGAACACGCACCCGAGGAACCGCATCCGAGCGTCGAGGACGAACAGTGACCGACGAAGAGAGACCGATTTTCGAACGCGGCGACGTCGTCTACGGAGATGATCCGTTCAACTGAAGCGGTAGCGCGGAGTTCCCTTCCTCAAGGAGCGACCGAAGGGAGCGGAGTAGGGAGGGGAGGAGCGCGTTCGTATCTGTCACAAACAATAGCATATAAATAGCCACTTGTTCACATTGAATACGTGGCAGACGACTACGTGCGTCGGACGGCAATCACTCACCTCTCGGTAGATGGCGAGCAACGCGAGTTGCTTGAGGAAACCATCTCCGAGTGGAAGCGTGGGTGCCAACTCGCCACGGACATGGCGTGGGGGAAATGTAGCGCCAAGAGCGACGTACAACCCCTCGCCTACGACGACGTGCGCGAACACACCGACCTCGGAGTCAGCACGCGATCCTCGCCACCCACCAAGCCGCACAAGCCATCTCCGGCTGCCTCGAACGCCGCTCGAACGGCAAGCAGGTCAGCAAGCCCACGTTTACCGCACCCACGGTAACGTACAACACTCGAACGATGACGCTGTTCGCTGACGATACAGTGTCACTCTCCACGACGGAGAGTCGCGTCCGATGTGAACTTGCGCTTCCTGTAGCCGGGGATGGCTACCAACGACAGTATCTCGACTCCAACCACTGGAGCGTCACGGAAAGCACACTCACCGCTCGTGACACCACGCAGAGATATAGCGGTAATAGGTTTGTATCGTGTTCTGCTTGAGTCCCCGATCTCCGCCGAGATGTCGGGCGTACTCCCGGAAGACGCGTTCGTCGAGATCGTCGAAGGTCGGCTCGCGGTCGACGTCGTCGGGGACGATCCCGGTCCAGTCGTCGGCGCCGCGGTCGCCGGCGGCCCACTCGGCGAACCGGTCGAGCTCGCGTGCAGCGTTACGTCGATAGTTCCCACCGTCGCCGCCGCGGCCTTTCCCCTTGTCTTGGAGGTAGCGCTCGAAGGAACCCGTGAGTGACTGATCAGCGCGTTCTCGGGGTGTCATGGTTCCTCGTTAGCGTACTGGTAGGTCGGACGAATGTCCTCAAGGAGCTCTTCGACCATTTCCCAGAGAATCAGAGAGGGAGTCTCGTGTTCGAATGTGATCCCCCAGCGGTCCTCCGTATCGGCGACTGAGTACTGGAAGTGCGTCCGTCCCAGATCGGGATGGTCTTCGTCCTGGTGCCAGTCGGCGTGAAAGCTCGTGTTCGGGTCGGTGTAATTGATACGGAACCAATCGTGTGGGTCCTGTCGATACCACTTGACGGTCAGTTCCGGCGAATCGGGGCCTGTCGGGGGATCCAGGCGGGCCGGATCGAAGATCGCCCGCAGCTGCTTTGCCTCGATATCGTCAGGAACGTACTCGACGGCCGTGACCTGTGGAACACGGTCGAGGACGTCTCGCTTCAGCTGGGCGTAGAGGTTCGCGTTCGGATCACCACCTGGATGTGGAACCGACATTCGTTAGCTGCTGGCCTCAGCGGGCTCTGTCGTCGGCGCGAGGAAGTCCCATTCGCGGATGGCGAAGCCGACGATCTGGATACGCCGTTGAAGATGCTCCCACTCGCGGGCGATCTCACGGCGACGGTCCTCTTCGTCGGCATCGAGGGACTCCTCAGCGAGCGTGCCGCGAAGCTGGTTCGGCGACTCGACGCCGAATTCGTCCTCCAAGTCGCGGATCTGCGCCTTCATGTCGGCGAGACGGTCCGTGAGCTCCTCGACAGTGTGTCCACTGTCCCGGAGGCGCATCGCCTCCTGCATCGTCTGACGCCGGTAATCGGGGTAGTACGTCGTGTGAGTACCGCTTTCGTCACGGTGGAGGATGCCATCGTCGACGAGCCGTTCGAGGACGCGTTTGGTCGGCTCGTGTGACCAGCTCGCTTCGGAAGCGATCCAGTTGACTGTCCGCGGCTCCGACAGTTGCCGGGCGGTCATCCTCACGCGGTCCTCACCCGTGGTCTGGCGTTCAATCAGGCCCTCGGAGTTCGATTCGTCTTCGGTCATACAACACCGTTCGGGCTTTGTCTTAATATAGATTGAGGTCATTAGTCTTATACCGAATTCTATTCTTCGCCATCGCCTCGACCTCAGCTAAGGGTAGCCAGAGCAAACTCGGAGCCCGGTCTTGGTGGCTCTACCCTTGGTGGAAGCGCCGTCCTGAGGCGATTGCAGCATTCCTGCTTCACCGACGGCGGCGGGGTACTTCAAAAGTGGTCGTGATTATCTGTGTGATCAGGGACATCTCAGCACGGAAGGCCCGCGAGCGCGAACTCGAACTCAAAGAACGGGCGATGGACGAAGCCAACGTCGGGATCCAGATCACCGATCCCACGAAGGCGGATAATCCGCTGGTCTACGTCAACGACGGGTTCGAGCGGATGACTGGCTACACTCGCGAGGAAGCGATCGGGCGCAATCCGCGATTCCTCCAGGGAGAAGACACCGACTCCGAACAGGTGGCGCAACTCCGTGCGGCGATTGACGCCGAGGAGCCGACGTCACTCGAACTCCGGAACGAGCGGCGCGATGGAACGGCCTACTGGAATCGCATTTCGATCACGCCGGTGAGAGACGAGGACGACGTCCTACAGAACTACATCGGTATACAGCAGGACGTCACGGAACGCAAGGAGCGCGAGAGACAGTTCGAAGCGAGGAAAGACCTCCTCGGAGAGATTTACGAGACGACGACCGACTCGGAACTGACCTTCGAGGAGAAACTCTCGGAACTTCTGGAAGCCAGCAGGGACTACTTTGACCTCCCCTATGATTTTCTGACGCGCATCGAGACTGGCGAAGAGACGCCGCTCAATCACGGGCAGGGGCTCGGTCTGTGGATGGTTCGGATGATCGTGACTGGGGCCGGCGGTGACGCGTCGGTCGAGACGACAGATGACGGAACGGAGGTGTGTTTACGGGTGCCGGCCAGCCGAACAGTGGGTAGCGAACTGTCTGTCGAGACGCCGAGATGACACCTGGGCAGTCGAACCGGGCAGTCGTCCTCGTCGTCGAGGACGACCGGAGCGTGGCCGACCTGTATACCGAGTGGCTCGAGGGGTGCTACGACGTCGAGACTGCCTACGATGGGACCGAAGCCCTCGAACAGCTGGACGAGACCGTGGACGTGGTGTTGCTAGATCGGATGATGCCCGGGCTCGCGGGGGGCGAAGTTCTCGAGGCGATCCGGGATGCCGATGTCAACCCTCGGGTCGCGATGGTTTCGGCTGTCACCCCCGACCTCGACGTCGTCCAGATGGGATTCGACGCCTACCTCGAGAAACCGGTCGATGCCACAGCGCTGCACGAGACGGTCGACCGGATGCTGGCCCGCGCCGAGTACGACGAGAAGCTCCAGGAGTTGTTCTCGCAGATCGAGCGACAGGACACGCTCGAAGCAGTGAAAAGCCCGGCCGAACTCGAGACCAGCGAGGAGTACCGCTCGCTTACCGACCGCCTCGTGGCGGTGCAGAGGGACGTCGAGTCACTGTTGACTGAACTCCCGGACGATGACTTACCACGTTGACGAGTACCGACTGACGGTACTTCGGCAACCACACTATGTGCTAGTTGAGGTCGTAGCTCGCGTGCCGTGTGGTCTTCATCCGTGCTGTACATTATGCTCCGTCGTCATGTTAATACTCCTGATGAACCGTGGGAAATCCAGACGTGGCGTCGTCGGTGGATGTGTAGGCTATTGCCCGCTTGACCCCCGCCTAAAGACGGGGGTATGCGCTCGTGTCTGTATCACGAGGAAATCACCTCTCGTGACTGGGACAGGACAGACGCGTTCTACTGTGTATCTGGCCAGTACTGTTCATTGTGAGCTCTGAGCCGGCGCTGAGTCGCTGATCCTGATACCATGCGCGGTAACTCTCGTAGCAACGGCAGATGGAACTGACCACACTGTCTCAGTGGGCACGGTTACCTCATCGATCGCTAGACAGACGAGTTTCCCTTGTCCCCGCCGCGCCGCAATAACAAATTCAAACTGGCGTGATAGGTTGTCAGTCGCTGTCACGTGGACCGTTGAGAGCCCGTTCGCGCTCTCCCATGTTGTCGTGTCGACGACGCTGAGATCGCCTGCGGGAGTGACAGCAGTCGAGCCACAGGCTGGACAGGACCCTTCGTGCGGGGCCGTTCCGAGGTACCCGTAGTCGGTCTCACACGCAAAGCAGTGTTCCATGGTCTGTGACTAGTATCGGTCCACGATCGTCTCTGCGATGTGTGCCCGACCGGAACACGCTGGACAGGCAACTACGTCACCACCGTCTAACCCGAACACGGTCACAAATTGTTGTGAGACGTGTGCTCCGCAGTGGGCGCACTCAGGCATCGGATTACCCCAGCGAGCCCTCCATTTCGAGTTCGACGAGCCGGTTGAGCTCGACGGCGTACTCGATCGGCAGCTCTTCCGTGATGGGCTCGATGAAGCCCGAGACGATCATCTGTTTCGCGTCGTCGTCGTCGAGACCGCGCGACTGCAGGTAGAAGATGTCCTCGTCGCCGATCTTCCCGACGGTCGCCTCGTGGGCGACGTCGACCTTCGACTCGTTGATCTCCATGTACGGCATCGTGTCCGACGTCGACTCGTTGTCGAACATCAGCGCGTCGCACTCGACGGCGGTAGAGGAGTTCTCGGCGCCGTCGGCGATGTGGACGAGGCCGCGGTAGTTCGTGCGGCCGCCATCTTTCGCGATCGACTTCGACTCGACGGTGGACTTCGTGTCCGGCGCGTTGTGGTACACCTTCGCGCCGGTGTCGATGTCCTGACCCTCGCCCGCGAAGGCGATGGTGATGTGGTTGTCGGAGGCGCCGCGGCCCTTCAGGATCGTCGAGGGGTACAGCATCGTCGCCTTCGACCCCATCGAGCCCGAAATCCACTCCATGCGCCCGCCCTTCTCGGCGATGGCGCGCTTCGTGTTCAGGTTGTACGTGTTCTTCGACCAGTTCTGCACGGTCGAGTACTGGACGTGGGCGTCCTCGTCGACGAACACTTCCACGCCGCCGCAGTGGAGATTGAACTTCGAGTACTTCGGCGCGGAACAGCCCTCGATGTAGTGGACTTCCGAGCCCTCTTCGGCGATGATGAGCGTGTGCTCGAACTGGCCCATCCCCTCGGAGTTCATCCGGAAGTACGCCTGCACGGGCATGTCGACGGTGGTGTTCTCCGGCACGTAGACGAACGAGCCGCCGGACCAGATGGCGCCGTGAAGCGCCGCGAACTTGTTGTCGCTCGGGGGGACGCACTTCGTCATGAAGTGCTCGCGGACGAGCTCTTCGTGCTCCTGGACGGCCTCGTCCATGTTACAGAAGATGACGCCCTTCTCTTCCCACCGCTCCTGCATGTTCTGGTAGACGACCTCCGACTCGTACTGGGCGCCGACGCCGGAGAGCGCGTTCTTCTCGGCCTCCGGGATGCCCAGCTTGTCGAAGGTGTCTTTGATGTCGTCCGGGAGCTCGGTCCAGTCGTCCACGCCGGCGCGGACGTCGACGTCCGGCCGGATGTACGGGATGATCTCGTCGACGTCGACCTCGCTCAGGTCCGGCTGGCCGGGCCAGTCGGTCGGCATCGGCATCTCCTGGAACTGTTCGAGTGCGCGCAGGCGGCGCTCCAACATCCACTCCGGCTCGTCCTTGTCCTCCGAGATGACGCGGACCGTCTCCTCGGTGAGGCCCTTTTCGCTTTTGAAGGCGGAGTTCTCCTCCTTCTTGAACTCGAAACGAGCCTCGGTGTCTGTCTCTTTGAGATCGTCTTGTTTTGAACTCATCAAAGTATTCTTTAGAGACTACGAATATAAGTGTGGTGCGCTGGAACACTCTTTAGTAACTTATATTGGTTTCTTTAACGAAAATGAATAACTTTGTGTGATTTAATTCGGTTTCTCTACTTAGTAGAATTTAATATGTAACGAGAGGGCTATTCCGTAGAAACAGGGTCATCGTCACTCGTTAGCGAGAATGACTTGACAGCACTCAACTGCTGCTTCGATGTGGCGGTCGGCGACCACATCGCCTGTTTCGTCAGCCGACTCAAGCAGTGTAGCAACTTGCCGAACCCGTTTCCGTCTGGTTTGCGTGTCAAGATCGTCACTGGTCGCATCGCGGGCGACGGCTTCAGCCTCTCCGAGCCATCGGTTCGTCGCTGGCGGGACTGGGCGATCTGCGGTCGCAGTCAGATGGGCCGCCAGTGCGTCGGCCGCAGCCCGCGGCTCGGTTGGGATGTCGATTTCGTCCGTCATCGTCTGTGCATTGGCGCCTACTGTGAAGAATTGTTCCGCCAAGAGCTACACTCCAGGTGCTTGCGAACGTCTCCAGCCGAGTGCGACCTCTTGTTAGCCTATCTTTCTACGAGGAGAGAATCCCGGCGTTTACAGTAGTTGCCGAACCTCTCAACACGCCGCATATTGAGGATACTGATCATCAAACTCGGCACATTCCATTTATATCTCTCTTTATTACTTATATAAATGAAGACCGTTGTTCACACCAGATCGATGGGCGATACAAGCTGATTCGGCAACTACTTTTACGGCGAGGAGGATGTCACAGTAGCACGTCCTCGGTATCTGTCCGGGCTTGTTCGAGAGACACACCAGACGACACAAATCCGTGCGCAACCGAGAACGACTATGATCGAGTCGCTCCTCCGGATTGACGTCGTCCTCTTCGTTCTCATCGGCGTGCTCGGCGGCGCACACTGTATCGGGATGTGTGGGCCGTTAGTGACGATGTACTCGAAGCAAATGAACCCGCAGCCAGACGGCGGGACGGTGACAGCCAACGACGGGCGTGCCGGTCATCTCACGACCTACGAGGTTCGCCAGCACTTCCTGTTCAACGTCGGACGAGCGACAACGTACGCAGTTCTCGGTGCCCTCTTCGGCGCGCTCGGGAGCGTCGTGTTCGTCACCGCTGATCAGCTGACACCGATCGCCGACCTCCTGCGAGGTGCTGTCGGTCTCGCGGTAGGGGGGTTCATTGTGGCGACGGGCGTTCGGTACGTCATCGGTGGAAGCGGAGGCGATATTCGTATCCCGGGCGTCCAGCGCGTCACGTCGTGGCTCGCAACGAGGGTTCACCGACACGTGAACAGCCCGAGTATTGTCGGGCTCGGCGCCGTCCACGCGTTTCTTCCCTGCCCGATGCTGTATCCCGCGTATCTGTTCGCCTTCGCGAGCGGCTCCCCGACCACCGGGGGAATCGCTCTCGGTGCCCTCGGCATTGGGACGATTCCGGCCGTCTTCCTCTATGGGACGATTATCCAGTCGATCGACGTTGCCCACCGGCGACGCGTTCATCGGCTACTCGGTGTGGTGTTCGTCGTGCTGGGGTACGTGCTGCTCGCGCACGGGCTGATGGCGCTCGGTGTTCACCTCCCACATCCGATGTTCCCGCATTACCAGCCCCTCGGGGGCGCGATGGGGCACTGACCGAGTACTGGCCACATTTCGCTGGCTCGATACAGGCGACGGGCTCCCTTCGTCGGCTACGATGCGGAAAACGACGGTAGCTGGCCTCCCGGAACTCACGAGCTGTCACGCGGTGGCCACTCGTTCGAGGTCGTCGACGAGCCGTTCGATGTCGGTTCGCGGCCCCCGTGAGTACGCCCGCTCGATGATCCCTTGTTTATTGGCGAGGATGATGAGCCCGTAGTGCGGGAAGCGATACGCTAAATTCTCGATGTCATCCGCCGGTTGCTTCTCGATCTTCAGACCGAAGTGCTCGTCGTGTATCTCTTGGGCCCGCTCGTAGGTCTCTGGGCGGAGGAAGTGCCAGTTACCCGCGTCGAGGTCAACCCCCTGCTGCCCGGCGTACTCGCGGAGGGCCTCGGGGGTATCACGCTCGGGATCGAACGTGGTGGGGAGAAACGCGACTTGGTCGCCGTACCCCGCCTCAGCGGCGGCCTCCTGTCCGCGACGAAGCCGGAGAATGAGTGCGGGACACACCCCATCCGGACAGTTGGTGTAAAATGATGTCCACAGCACCGCGCGCTCGCCCTCGAACTGGGCCGTCGATATCTCCTCGCCGTGGATCGGGTCGGGGACGGTGAACTCGGGCATGTTGTCACCGTAGCTCGGGAATGACGCCTCGCTGAGGTCTTGCTCCGGCGGTCCGAGAATGGTTCCTTCGGCGCCACTACTACCAAGGACACCAAGACAACCGGCAGTGCCGGCGGTGACTCCCGCGACGCCGGCCGTTTTACAGAAACTCCGTCGGTCCATACGTTCGCGTATCGGTCCCGCGGTCTTGAGGTATCTGGTGTGACCTTCGAACGCGCCACTTGCGCCCGATTCAGGCGGGTCCAGCTAGTCGGCTTCTTATTCGAAGAGGCTGTCGACGGTCCGAATGAACCGGTCGACGAGCCGGTCTGGCAGCGAGGGCGACACCACCTCAAGCAACTCAGCCGTGCGGTCCGGGCAGGTCAGCGTGATCGTCATCGGGCGGTCGTCGGACTTCGTGACGATCCCAGCGTCGCTGAGGGTCGAGACGTGCCACGAGACCGTGCTCCGCGCGAGGTCCAACTCTGTGGTTAGTGTTTCCGGGCGAAGAGGATCGTCCGCATGGAGCCGCAGTACGATCTCGCGGGCGGTCTCGCGTCGAAGGAACGCGAGCGCGCATCGTTCCCACGGGTCGAAGGTAGGATCGAAGTAGTGAGCTCGACCAGCGATCCGCTCGACGATCAACTCCTCGTCGTTCACCAGTCGTCGGAGGTGATACTGCGCCTGTCCGGTGGCGATGTCCAGATCGCGTTCCACCTGGTTGAAGTGGACGCCGGGCGTCTCGCGGACGTGTCGTCGCACCCGATCTCTGGTCGTCGCCATCGTGAGTATTTGCCCGTGATCGGCTGAGAGATAAAACCTGTCGGGGCGTTCTCCTCGCACGGGAACGTTTCGCCCCGTGTCTTCTTATCACGTCGAACGCATACTGACCAGTGTCGTGATCGTATCGCTCATCTCCCGGACCGGCTTCTCGGCGCTCGTGCCACTCACCGTCCAAGGGTCGCCCGTGCTGCTGGCCGTCATCGCGTGCGCCGGGATCGGAACCGGTGCGCTGTTTCTCGTAAGTCTCGTCGCGTATCGACGCCGCCAGACCGGCCAGTACCGGCTGATCAGCGCCGCAGTTGGGGTGCTAGTCCTGCGGTCGCTGGTCGGCGCCGGGACTGTTCTGGGAGGTGTCCCGATGCCGGTTCACCACTTTATCGGACACAGCCTCGACTTCCTGATCGCTGCGATGATCCTATACGCTGTGTACGCCCACGCCCTAGGTTCGCTTGGTGAAGGCCTCACAAGCGACTAGCTTGGCTGAGTCCTCCGCAACCCGGCCCCAGTACATACTAATCGGTCTCAGATATCGTCCACTCTAGACTGTTCTGTGCGCTAGTTGATCTGGAGTAGACGCCTTCTGTGAGTGGTTTCTCTCCTAAGACAAACCGCGTTCGACAGCTGTACCAGAACCGTATTGATCCTATACGAAGAAATATGTCCATGGAATCTGAATCTGAATCGCATTTGGTATCGCGTCGACAAGCTATTCACACAGTCGGCTTGGGAGTCGTAATTGGAACGGCTGGCTGCGTTGGGGGATCCTCTGGCTCAAGTCCTGAACCGGTGGATTTGTCGGGTCAAAAGACGGACTATCAAGGTGGAATGGTGATCGGAGACCATGGGGGTCCTAATGGGCAAGTGTTCTACGCTGATACAGAACCAGAGCCCAGACAGGGGCCCGTACAAGGCCCCGAAGGTACTGAGAAGCTTGCTTGGTTTCACACGCTCGCACACGGCCTCTTCCCGTACCATTTTAATCTGGCAGCAGACGGTGCGGAGGCGACTGCGGTCTACGTCACGGACTATTCCCGTGTCGATTGGGAAATCCCTGAGGACACCGAGCGAAAGAAGATGCCAGCACCGACCGCACCCGATACATTCGCCGATGCGACGGGCCTCACATACGTCATCGAATCGGATGTAATGGGTGGAATGGGGCCAGATCTCATGCCGTTCTCGGAACCCAGCGAAGCTGAATCGTTCGCTGATAATTACGGCGGACGGACGATCGGGTACGACGACATCGATCGATCACTCGTTGATGGAATCCAGATGACTGGGATGAACTAATTGACCCTTCTCATAGTGGATAAAGTGAGGAGCACACAGGTTCTAGTCAAGAATCTGACACGGTCGATCAGGAGCTAGAAGGGTTTTAGCCGGCAAAATCGTAACTATCACCCACGCGATGGCAACCTCAGAAAACGAATCGAAAGACACGATAACCGTGTATCAAGAGCGGTTGGATGCACTCGACGCGACACTCGCAT
Organism: Halorubrum sp. Ea1; assembly: GCF_002252965.1. Taxonomy (NCBI): domain Archaea; kingdom Methanobacteriati; phylum Methanobacteriota; class Halobacteria; order Halobacteriales; family Haloferacaceae; genus Halorubrum; species Halorubrum sp. Ea1. The sequence continues at coordinate 21,031 of NZ_NHPG01000007.1, read as the reverse complement.
CGAAAATGGACCGTTGGAGCTGCCGATTTTGGAATGATAACCGCGTCGGTAGTCGGCGTATATCACTGAACTCGTGCTGAAGGATCGGCAGTAGTGCCAGATTTCGGGCTTGTGAGTCATATCTCTATGATGAGGACCTCGAACTATTTCGCACTGCATCTGAAACAGCCGGTTGATAAGGAGTACGAACTGGCTGTGCGGACCGGACTACTAATCCCGCAACCGTCTCTTCACGACCTCCCCAAGTTCTTTCGTAGGTATCTCTTGGAGTCGTTCGTCTTCGCTCAATGTATCTAGAACAGCCCCAACGGGCTCGGTGAACTTGAAACCCAAGTGGACACCCGATTTGAATCCACCACTGACCCGTTCGCTTTCCAGAACACCGTACGTCCCGGCCTTATTGATGTGGCTGTTGACTGTTTCTTGTGTGTATATCTCCATGTCGCTTCCCTCACAGAGAATTTTGTAGATGTCGTACACCACGGGGCTCGGAGCCGCTCCTTCATTCTCTTTCGCGACAAGGGCGGCAGCGTACAGAGACAGCTTCTTTTGTACAGACATCCCACCAACGATCTCAAGGACCCGATTTTTCACCACAGAGTCGTTTGCCGATCTGACGTGGTCCTGCGTCACCACCGGGTCGCCCGCCCGGTTCGCGATCTCTCCAGCATCACGGAGCAGATCGATCGCGCGACGCGCGTCACCTTCGTTTTGAGCACCGTACGCGGCCACGATCTCGATTACTCCGTCTTCGAGGGCGTCGTCTTTAAACGCATCTCGACGTCGTTCGAGAATTTCGATGAGCTCGTTGGCGTCGTAATCCGAGAAATGAATCCCGTTCGGATTGTAGGAGCTGTCAGTCCGGCTGTCCAGGTTCTCGCGGAACTTCGGGTAGTTAGTGACAACCACCGTTGACAGCTGTGTATCAACATGCTGTTCCGACATAACTCGGCTTAAACTATACAGCAGTCGGGAGTACGCCGGTTCGTCTGCGCCCGTACTGCCGGTCAGCGCGCCGATCTCGTCGAGGATGAACACGAGTGAGTCGAAGTGATCGTCGACGATCTCGTAGAGCCGGGTGTATTTCATATCGGTCGAGACACCCGACCGAGGGACATCCCAAACCACGCCCGCTTTCCGTGCCGTCTGGTGGCCTAGCTTCCACACAGCGCGGTCGAGCGTGTGGGACTCCATCGTTTTGAAATTGGCTGCCACAAAGTCGAACTCAATACCGCTCTCCTGAGCTCGTTCTTTGACTTTGTTCGCGACGGCTTTCACCGTCAAGGTCTTGCCTGTTCCACTGGGACCGTACAAAAGCAGATCCGGCGGTCGCTCACCATCGAGAGTGTCCCGAAACGCCCGAGCTTCGGCAGCGAGTTGCTCGTCCCGGCCGTAGATCCGATCCTGATCGACAATCGTACTCGAGTCAACGAGGTCCTTGTTTTCAAAAACAGTCTGTACGTCTCCATCGAGGATACTATCCACGACAGATGATCCGGACTCTTGTGACCCACCAGAATCGGTATCTGGCTGCCCCGAGTCGGGTTCGTCGCCTTGCATAACGGGCATTGTGATCTAACCGCTAATAACCTTTGTCGAAATGAAGGGGGCGGAGTCGAAATGAAGGGGGCGTTGTCGATATGAACACCCCTCCGTCGAAATGAATTTCCTGCCTCTTTCATATCATCACACACCAACTTCGAAGTGAAGACCCCGCCATCGATATGAAATCTCAGACAGCAAGACAGACACCCCTTCTTCGAAATGAAATCCCACCTCAGAGTCCTGTCCGCAGTAGATATTCTTCGAAGTGAGCACCCCTCCGCCGATATGAAGCCATCTAGCCCGGAAATCGGCCCCATCCACACACCCCGTCATCGAAATGAAATACAGAAACACTGTGTCCGAGCCCGTCCACGAGATTTCATCGTGAGGAATGGCAGCAGGTTCTTCGAGATGAAATGCTCGAGCAAAACACTAATACTGCCGTATTAGACCGTACAAATTAGATTTAGAGCAACTTTCGCTGTGGAAGAACCAATTTCATATCGAAGACGGTGTGTGAGAGTCATCTTACTACTACGTCAATCTTCGATTTCATATCGAATATGGGGTGTGAGAGCTACCGATATACTGTATCCGGACCTTTCTTGAGGCTGGTTTTTATCCGTGTGATGGACGAAGCCATGGTATGAGTGACTCGGCGTCTCCAAGCGCCTCTATCTCGCTATCTGAGCCGGCCGATATTCCTACAGTTCTGGACCGGACAGGTATCGATTATGTCGGTGTTCATGACCAGCGACTACTGGCTATCTATCGCACCGGCATCTTTAATGTGATATCTGAGTCGGGGCCGGTATCGAATGCACACACACTCCAGATCGACTGCTGGGAAGCACCACTTCCGTCTCGCGATGATGAGAGGTCACCACAGAAGCTTCTCGAGGACTTGGCCGCCGTATTTGACGCAGGCAACCAGAGCTAAAGTTGTCTGTCTGTATCTGCGACCTAGCGATCTCGATGAGCACGTCAGACAGGGCTCTCCATGAGGTCCAGCCGGCTCGAACTACTGTGACCAGTATAGAGCGAGCTCCACACCGTTGACTTGGTTCCTGGACGTTTCCGGAAACAGTGTGGTTCCACAATCAGAATCGAGAGACGGCGGAGCAATCGAGGTGAAGATACCACTGCGATCAGAGCGTTTCCGGAATCTCCCCGGTCACACTTATATCACTCACGCTGAGAATAACTACCCACCGACCGATGATCCGTGATGCTCGCGTCCTCCGCGCCGGGTTCGTCCCTCGAGAAGTCGAGCATCGCGACGCCGAAGTCAACCACCTCTCGAGCGTTCTCGAACCGATCGCGAACGGCGAGCCGGCTGACACGGCCATCGTCACCGGCCCGAGCGGTGTGGGTAAAACCTGTGTCTCGAAGTTCGTTACCGAACGGCTCCGCGAGGAAGTGCTCGACGTCGAGGCCACCTACGTCAACTGCTGGCGAAACTACAGCCGCTTCCGAACGCTGTACCAGATCCTCGACGACATCGGCGCGACGATAGACATCCATCGCCAGTCGACACCCCACGACAAGCTTATTGAGCGACTCCAACAGTACGACGGTCCTCGAACCGTCGTCATCCTCGACGAGGTCGACCAACTCGAAGACCCGAGCCTCATCTACGACCTCCACAGTATGGAGCAGTTCGCGGTAATCTGTATCGCGAACAAAGAAGAAGAGCTGTTCAGCCGCGTCGACGATCGCCTTGTGAGCCGGCTGCGCTCCAGCGAACACGTCCGGATGGACAAGTACCACAACGAGCAACTCTACGACATTCTGAGTGCTCGAACGAAGTGGGGCCTAGAAAACGGCGTCATCACCGACGAGCAGCTTTATCAGATCGCTGATGCCGCTGCTGGTGATGCCCGTCTCGCGATCGGGGTGCTTCGCAGCGCAGCCAGCACGGCTGACCGCGAAAATCACGAGGAGGTCACTAACGACATCCTCCTAGACGCTGCTGAAGATGCTCGGGCCCAAATCAAACAGAAGAGTCTCGACTCGCTCACGCCACACCAGCGGGTCGTCTACGATATTGTTCGCGACCACGGCCCGCTCGGACCCAGCGATATCCACGACCGCTATACTGAGGCGGTCGACGATCCGCGGACGAAGCGCACCGTCCGGACCTACCTTTCGAAGATGGCCCAGTACAATCTGCTTGAGGCAGAAGGGACGAGTCGGGACCGGGAGTACTCGCTCGTCGACTCAGCGGCTGCGTCGCCGGTTTCGTAATTTGGCCAGTTCACCACCAGAGTTTTCATACTATTTCCTAATAGGAATCATATGCCTAATAGGAAAGAGTCGATCTCAATAGAGCTACGCTATCCGTTTCCGGAGGATCGGGTATTCCGATACCAAGCAATGCAAGACGTTCTCAACGTTCTCATAGATCAGCCGTATGCGACGTACTCGATAAGCGAACTCGCAAGCCTCACAGGGGCAAATAAGGGAACGATCTCAAAGGCGGTGACATTGCTTTCCGAGCTCGATGTCATCGAGCTCGCACCAGACGGGCGGACTCAGCAGGTCCAGATCAACCGTGAACGGCTCACAAAACCAGATCCAATTCTCTCGATCCCACAGAGCGAGTTCCACCAACCAGTTCAGGCATTTCTACAACGACTTCAGGACGAGTTGGATGGATTAGTCGGGGTCGTCCTATTCGGAAGCGTCGCTCGGGGAAAGGCAGATAGGGCCAGCGACATCGACCTATTGGTGATCGTCGACGAAGACCAAACGGCAGCTCGCCGGACTGTCCAGACGGTTGTTAGCGATCTCGAAGACCAACGGTTCGAAGGGAATCGGTACACGTTCCAGCCGCTTGTCGAATCGACGGACAGCGTCCAACGAATCGGCGATCAACTTCGCCCTCAGTTCGACGACGGGATCACGTTGGTCGGCTCCGACCAACTCTCCGAACTCCGAACCGAGGTGTATGCCGATGAATGACGATATCCGAGACCAATTGGGAGAAGCCGAGCGGACCTTCGAGGGCAGTCCCGGAACGATCGAGGAGGGATTGGATGTCGACGACGCGGAGTTGGTCCAACTTCGCCGTGCCTGTCGGCTGCTGGAGGTGGGATCAAATCTCCTCGACCAAGGGTACTACACGGTCGTGATCGAGTCGGCGTTCGTCGCCATCGAGCGCACTATCCAGTTCCGGTTGATTCACGATGGGGCAATGTCCGCGGCGGAGGTCATCAGTAGCCACCGCCGACTCTACCAACGCGGTGCCGAAATAGGCCTCTACGACGACGCGTTCGGAGAGGAACTTGCCGAGCTGTGGAACCGAAACCGAACGAAGACCTATTACAGACTCGGTATCGCAACGAAGGAACAGGCTGAGGCAATGTACCGGCTTGCCGACGATATCCATCGCCACCTCATCGATATGACACGGTGTCACACGAGTGTATCTGTCGAGGCTGACCGGTAAGATGCGTTTCCTGGGTCGCGGGCAACAATCAGGACGAATGTCTTCGAGACTAAGAACCGTGTCGGCCGCAGCTTCGACGAACTGTTCCAGTTGGAGCTGCCGTGGTTTCTGTTGTGCCTGATGAAAATATTCTGAATAATCATATTCTAGAATATCATATCGACAGAGGTCATCGACGGGCTCAGTACAATGAGGATAGCTAAATTAACCAACAATCTGCCGGGACATACCGGAATGTTGGTTAATTCGATAATCAAAGGCTTCGGCCATCCCGGAAAGCGTCTTGGAAACAGTCTCCTACTCCTCACGATCCGGTGATAGAGTTCAAATTGACGTCTGGTACAGTTCTTTTTGGAAGTCCGGAAGCGCCGCGCCGTCGCTTATTGAGAGGGTGACTAGTTATCGGGTATGGGAAATCACCGATCATCGAACCAAATGGCGGCCGACAAGCCGACACGGGGGGCTGACCGCAATCGGACCTTGGCCGATCAAGCCGACCCAGCCGCAGACGAGATGCTGCTGCCGTCACTCGACGACATCCTCGGAGACGAGACCGACAAACCGGCACTCGTCGTCGGCCAGTCGCTGGGTGGGTACCTCGCCGTCGAGTACGCTGCCAGGCGACCGGCCTGGGTCGCCGGGTTGGTGCTGTCGGGGGCCAGTGCGGACTACCGAGGCGTACTCGGCGTGACGACGTGGGTCGCCGGACTCCTCAACCGGATCCGGGCGGCGATCGGCCCGCTCGACCGTCGCTTCCGTGACGGCGTCAAAGCCGACCTCGAAGACGGGCCCCTCCCGCCAGATATCGTTGCGACCGTCATCAATGGTGGAATCTCGCTGGCTGGCTACGGGCAGGGAGCGATGGCGCTGGCTGGCCTTGACTTCCTGACGAAGCTCCGAAGCTTCGACGACCCAGTACTCCTTCTCAATGGGGCAGAGGATCGCCTCAATCCCGACGCCGCCGAAACACTCGAACCGAAGCTCCCGGCGGCTGAGACTAGCGTGGTTCCGGACGCGGGACACACCTGTAGTATCGAGCGTCCCGACAAGTACACCGCGATCATCCGAGAGTTCGCTACCGAACGCGTCTGGGCAGGTGACGACGATGTGACCGACGAATCTGGGTCCAAAGCATAACACTCACTGCGGCGATGCTGTTGCTGATGATTGACTACACGACAGAGAGGGACGTTTTTGAGCGGGTTCCGTTCAGCATCTCACAGTGGCACCAACTCGTGAGACCCGATGTTCCGTCTTTCGCCGGATTGCTCGAAAATCGCAGGTTGAGTGGCCGGTGTACGATTCAACGCCGCTGTATGATCGAAATTCGCTAGCAGGACTAGAGTCGGACGTTCGTACTGTTTCGGAAGTGTGGTTCGGCCTCGTCGCCCATACCTCTATTGAACAGTTCGTCTGTAGGTTTCCATTGGCATACTTCCGGAACTTTCCCACCGCGAAAGATTCATATAGCGATATACAATTTACTAATGAAGCTATGCGCTAAGAATGGCTCTCGTACCCGATACCACCGGATTAGCTCTCACAAAACCACATAGTGCCCGAAATCACTTACCCTGTCTTAGTTGAGTAAGACAGAGTAAGTTCTTAGTGACCCTCACCCGTGGCCCCAAACGAGGCAGATTCAGAATCATGGCCGACGCTTCCACTGACGGACGCTCCAGCCCGACCGCTGCTGGAGCGGCGTTCCGACGACACAACCCTCACACTCCGGAAGTCCAATGACGGGTCGCCGCTCCGTCGAGACTGCGATCGACGACACATTCACGAAATACCTCATGGACAAGGGGAAGGGTGACGCCGGCGAGCAGGGCGCGTACCGTGCCGACGCCGAGCGCGAGCTGCATCGATTCCGGCGCTGGTGTCTTGGTGAGACGGCTGACCCGGTAAACGCCTCCCCGCCCGAGTCGTGGGCTGGCGTTGTCGACAGCGACACCATCCGGTTCGTGGATCTCGACACCACAGTGTTCTCAGACTACGCGCGCTACCTCTCGACCGCCGGCTACGCCGCCGGGACCGTGCTTACTTACTACGCCCACGTCGCGTCTTGGTGCGGATGGGCACACGCACAGGGCTACATCCCGCGGCACTACGCCCGCGAGTCCGATGCCGAAGACCCGCTCCCCGAGAACGACGGACGCCGCCCAGGTGACCAGCAGGCGTGGGAGTCGGTCCATCGCGACCTGATTACGCAGTTCGTCGATCGTCGCGTCTCCGAGGCATTCGACGCGCTCGGCGCGATCGAGGTGCCCCACGCCGACCGGGGCGACCCGGAGAGCGAGGCGTGGCAGGCCAAACAGCGGGCTCGGTTCGAGGCATACCAGCGCTGTCGCGAGCAGGCGCTCGTGTACGTCGTCGCCTACACCGGCCTCCGCGGCGCGGAGTTTCTCTCCGCGCCGAAAGAGGATCACGAGGGCCGCAACGGGGTTCGCTGGCGTGACGTTTCGTTTGCGGACAGCAGCGTCACGGTGTTCCGGAAGAGTCGCGAGTGGAAGGCGGCCTCACTCCCTCAGCCCGTCATCACGCCGTTGAAGCGATACTCCGAGGTGTTGGACGTGCCCAAGTCGTGGCCGGTGTTCACGACGCTGCACCGGCCGTCGCTCGCCTCACACGTCATCGAGGGGCTCGCCGACGCCGGCCTCGACGACGACGCGATCGAGCGCGTCCGCAGTGGGACGCCCGACCTGATCGCCGCCGCCGAGTACGATCTCAACGAACCGAAGCCCCTCACGACGGATGGGGCACGGTCCATCATGAAACGACTCTGGACGCATGATGAGCTCGCTGAGCGCCGTGCGGATCTCGATCTTTCCTTCGATGGCGATTATCTCGAACTGCATGGTGGTCGACGGGGGGTCGGGGAAGTGCTTGTTCGACAGTTCGGATACGCCGCTGCTGCGCGATATCTCGACAACAGTGAGGAACAGGTCCGCGAGGCGTACCAGCACATCGAGGCCGCTGAACGCGCCGACATGGCGACCGACGCGTTCTCACAGACGGATCAGCGGGTAAACGATCGATAGCGGTATGCAGTGAGACTAAGACCAGAAATAAGTCAAGAACTGCTGTTCGTGGCCTTGATATTGTTCTGAGCCGTCTCACAAAGATATCTAAGACATAGAACTGAGAAAACAATCTAAGATAACTAAGATTAGTAAGTTAGGTACATGTCTAAGATATGTGTCTTAGATTTCTTAGTTGTCTAAGTAAGCTATCTTAGATAGTTGGATGAGTGTCTGACGTACATTCATTAGCTAAGAGCCGAATCATGGCTATATGCTCGCGTATACGGTATACAGTGAAGCGGGTGGGGTCGGTAAAACTTCACTCGCAGCGAATGCGGCAGTTGCTCACCAACGAGCGGGCCTCGACGTACTTGTGGTCCCTCTTGACCCACAAGATGGCGATTTAAGCCGCCTTCTTGGGGTTGACACCAATCGAGCAGACGCCAGTGCGGATAGCTTAGTCCGTCACATGGTTGGAAGCCCACGCGGTCCATTTGAGGATCTCATCGAAACAGCGGAAGGAATTGACATCATTCCAGAACATAACTCGCTGTCTGATCTCACCCAGCACCTCGATAGAGAACAAGAAAAGGCCGAAGACTTTGGTGACGCATACAACGTCCACGCACAGTTGCGACGGGTTCTCGGCGAAGCGGGCGTACCCGACAAATACGATATACTCATCTGCGATCCACCGGCAACCGAAGGATCGCATCTCTATAACGCGATTTACGCAACGCGGAATCTGCTGCTTCCGATTGAGCCATCGGCAAAGGGGAAAGCTGCCGTCGAAGGACTCGAAGAGCTCGCGACGAACTTTGCGGACCAGCTCAACATCGATGTCGGCGTGTTAGGTGCGGTGCCGATCGGATTCAAGGGCACACGCGATCAGGAAGAGATGCTCGAAACAATCCCGTATGAGGTCCCCGAAGTCATCGGAGACCGAACGTCGTTGATGGAGGGTTGTTGGCGTCAGCAGTGTTCCGCGTTCAACTACGTTCAGACTCACCGTAATCGTCGACGTGACTACGAAGTAGAGACGCTTGCGCAGTTTGACCGTATTGGCCGATTCATCGAAGGCGAAGGGGGAATTGAGGCGCCGAATCCACCTGAGCCAGGAGCCCTTGATGAGGACGAACAAGAGGTGACCGCGTGATGGGGGGGTTTAAAAGCGGAGCTGCTGACGACGACTGGGGGAGCACAGAGACAACCAACGAGGCTGACGCTACCTCAGAAGCTGATCCTACCGACAGAACGACAGAACCAACAGAAAGTGATACATCAGATACTGCGATACAAACTACGAGAGACAGTAAGCCTCGATCGTCTCGACAAGAGCTCCCCTGGGTACTTACCCGAAGCAGTATTACCGACGGCCGTGAGCAGACTGTCCAACTTCATCTCCAGCAATCGACGGTCAACACCCAGCGTGAGACGACACGAACGCTAGAGTCAGAGCTCGGAGAGTCAGTCAAAAAGGCCGATCTGCGTGAAGCTGCGCTACTTGTCGGACTTCAACACACAGATGAAATCGTTGCGACGCTCCGGGAATGGGGGTACGACTTGGAGTGAACTACCCTGCTACCCGCCGCCTTCGGCGCCTCTTTGAGAAAGAGTAAGCTCGACTCAATTCTGGAAAAGTAGCAGGCACAGGTTGTTCTCGATAGCGACGTTTCAGCCGTCGTAGTCGATATACTCGGCTTCCCATTCAGCTCGTGCCTCGATCTCTCTGGTGCCTCGACGAGTAGTCGTGTACTCGTTGGTTCGTCGATCGCGCTGACTCTTTTCCACGAGCCCTTTCTCAACAAGCGTGTCGAGATTCGGATAGAGACGGCCGTAGTGGATCTCTTTTTCGTAGTAGTCCTCGAGCTCGTCTTTGATCGCAAGCCCATGTGGATCATCCAGACCAGCGATTACGTACAATAAGTCCCGCTGAAAGCCCGTAAGATCATACATGTCCTAATCACGAGGAAATCACCAACGACATCCTCCTCGATGCAGCCGAAGACGCTCGGGCACAAATTAAGCAGAAAAGCCTCGATTCACTTACCCCATACCAGCGCGTCGTCTACAATATCGTTTGCGACCACGGCCCGCTCGGACCAAGCGAGATCCACGACCGCTATACTGAGGCGGTCGACGACCCGCCGACGAAGCACACCGTTCGGACCTACCTTTCGAAGATGGCCGACTACAACCTCCTCGAAACAGAAGGCACGAGTCGTGACCGCGAGTACTCACTCGTCGATTCGGTAGCTGCGTCGCCGATCTCACAAATCGATAGTGAGGGTCGGAATACGCCCGTTCTGTAGTCAGGCGTTGTCCGACGGCGTTTTACACCGTTGCCCGTGTTGATACACGTGGATCTTCATTCCGTCCGAAACACGTGGACAGACCGGGCGGGCGAATACTCACCAGCGTACTACGCACATTACGGTCCGAATGAGACGAGCACGGTAATTCGCGATATTCTCAGCGGACACCTCCCTCGTGACGCAACGGTTCTCGAACTCGGGTGTGGGTCTGGCCGCCATCTCAAACACCTCGACAACGGCGGCTTCGAAAACCTCTCTGGCGTCGACATCAACGCCGAGGCATTCGACACGATGCGGAAGACCTACCCCACACTCGCCGCCGACGGAACGTTTCACTGCGGGCCGATAGAAGACATCATCGGAGACTTCGACGACGGACAGTTCGATGCGGTGTATTCGGTCGAAACGCTCCAACACCTCCATCCCGATGTTGAGTGGGCCTTCGAGGACGTAGCTCGAGTGACGAATAACATCTTGGTCACAGCGGAGGTCGAGGCTCCAATACGTGATTCATCGTCGTCTGACCCAGATGTGAACTACGTCGACGAGGGCACTCCCCTGTACTACCGAGACTGGAATCACATCTTCACCTCGTTAGATCTCGTGGAGGTCGACGTCGTCCACGGCAATCGAGACACTACTCGGACCTTCCGCGTGTCGAACTGACTGCTGATTTCCGTAGAAGAGAGTATGTACCGTGATGATGGCCGAACTTAACCAACAACTTGCCGGACTATCCCAAATTGTTGGTTAACTAGAAGACGGGGTGACGGCGACCGCGGAAACCGTCTTGGAATCAGCCGACCAGTGACGAAAATCCGGTGGCAGAGTTCGGGTTGGCGTTTGTTGGATTATTTCGCTCTGTTGAAATCCTGAAGAACTGATAAGATCGGCGTGAGAGATACAGAGGATGTAGTCAGCACGGGGACTGCGTTATTTTCTCAAAATGAATCCTGAACCAACCGATAGAACTTGCCTGCGAACTGATCAGTCGTTTACGATTTCAAAAAAGTTATCACAAACACCACTCGAACTGGTTTTGATGCCCTCCAAAACAGATGAACTACTTGAATCGATTCGCTATCTACTCTTCATAATTGTATTTTTGCTCGGGCTTGGAGTTGCGGCACTCGGTGATATCGCTGTTGCGGTACGTGGTTACACGACAGGGATATCGACTGCTGCTCGCTCAATTGGGGGCGTAGTCGTACTTACAGGACTTGTGCTTCTCTTTAATACGGTACTTCGACCGAACGGGAACCCAGACTCAGCGAACTAAGTTTATCAAGTAATTTGTGATTTCCCTGTACTGACCGAATCGAACTATGCTGATTTCGTCACTGCGACGTGCCACATTCGCGCCCTGTATGCAGCACGCCTCCAAGAACATATCACCAATTGAGGATTTCAACAGAGCCCTTAGATTCTGAAAACACGGAAGCGCCACGCCGCGGCATATCTAGATTGATGACGTCGAGTCGAGGACCGAAAAGCACCCAACCTCGGACCGATTGGCAGTGGATCAGCCGCCACGGGGGCTGCTCGCAATCGGTTCCTCGCTGGCCACGCTGATCCACCCATAGAGGAGATACTGCGACCATCACTCGACAACGGCATCACGCTGCTCGACATGGACGGGATCGCGTCGTCCCGATTCCGCAGTCGTTCGTGTTCGACCACCTCCTTCATCACGGCGGGGCTCCCTTCTGGGTCGACACGAACGGACACGCGACGGCGACACCCGCACAGATCGCAGCCGGTCGACGATTGCTCAACCGACCCACGTCACCTGAGTACGTCCGGTATCGTGTGTGGGATACCCGTCCTGTGTGGCCGGCGACTGTCGAGTTACGCACCTCGCGGCGAGGGACTCCGACTCACAACAAATGGCAGCGGTTGACGGTCCCCGGCTCCGCGACGCCGGGGATCAGAGGTATCGGTCCAACTGCGAGCGCGACTCACCGAGGTAGTCGAGTGACTGTGTCCCGACTTCGAGCGAGAGTGTCCCCTGCCAGTCAGACGGGAACGCGTCGAAGATGGGTTCGAAGTCGAGGTTTCCGGCGCCGAACGGGAGATGTTCGTCTGCTGGACGGCGCGTGTCATTCACATGGACGTGCGAGATTCGGTCTGCATGATCAGCGACGAACGCGGCCGTCTCCGTCGCGTCGTATCCGGTCACCCGGGCGTGACCGGTGTCGAGCGTCATCGACGCGTTCGTGGCAGCGAGCAGTTCGTCTATGTGTTCGATGGTATACGGGCTACCGAAGATGTTCTCAGCACAAATTTCGACGTCCCGCGAGGCGCCGTACGCGGTCAGTTCGGCGACCGATCCGTCGATGTACTCTCGGAGTTCCTCCTGGTCCCACGCGACTGTCCACGCGGAGGACTCCGGATGAAGGACGGCCTTTTCCGCCCCTAGTTCGGCCGCGATATCTATACAGGTCTGTTGCGTCTCGATAGCTCCGGTACGGACTGGCTCGTACGGTGACCCGATGTCAGTCGGGAACGGGAGGTGAACGAGCAGGTCAAGTCCGTGATCGTCGAGTATCTGTCTGATAGCCGTCGCCTGTGGCGTGAGACGCTCGTGGTTATGCTTTCCGTCCATGAGCACTTCGACGTAGTCGAACTCGCGCTCGCCGGCGAATCGCAACTGCGTTTCGAGATCCGATGCTACTGACGTGACGAAACCAATTCGTGGATCCATAAGTGAGGTATGGGTGTGATTACCGTGGCTGGAGGTCGGGGATGGCTGCGAGGGTTTCGAGCTGGTAGGTCGGTTGGATGTCGAGACGGTAGTCGCGCCGGTGCGGACGGTTTATAAACGCCGAGTCGACGCCGGCGGCGCGTGCCGCCGCGATATCGACGCGGCTGTCACCGACATAAAGCGCCGAGTCGACATCCAGCGCGTCGAGCGCGGTCTCAAGATACGACGGGTCCGGTTTTCGACGCTCGAGCCCTCGAAGCGTCGGTTTTCGTCCGTAGTACGCCTCGAACATCGTCTCGAGGCCGTACTCCGCGACGATGTACTCCACCGTCGCGTGCTGGTTGTTGCTCACGATCGCTGTCGGTACCGCGAGATCGGCAAGCGTCCCGACATCGTCGTAGAGCGGTTTCTCACCGTCTCGGATCGCCTCCAACTGCAGAGCAGTGCGTTCCGCCTCGTGACGACGCCAGAACTCGTCCGCATCGAGTTCGTACCGGTCGGTGAGCGTTCGCACCGTCTCCACTGAGAGCTCATCGACGAGCGAGCGGAGATCGCTCGGAGCGGGGTCGATATCGAACCCCGCGAACGCCCTCCGAGACGCTTCCGTCAGGACCGACTCGTCTGTCGGGTAGGTGAGCACACCGTCGTTGTCGAAGACGACGGCGTCGTACTGCGTTTCGACGCCATTCATGTTCTGCTCCGTGGCGCGTCGCGGGCGGTCTGGTCGGTCGCCTCTGAGGCGACGTCGTCGGCGGAGTGGTAGAACGCGGCTCCGGTCTCGACATCGAACAGGTGCAGCCGCTGGGGATCGGCGGTCAGCGACAGCACGTCACCCACATTGACCGCCGACCGTGGCGGGAGGCTCACTTCCATTTCGGTGGCACCGACAACGCCCCGCGTAAGCAGCGAGTCGCCCAGCGGTTCGGTGACGGTGACCTCCATATTCAGCGGCCCGCGCTTCTCTTGTGAGAGGTCTTCAGGGCGAACCCCGAGGACGACGCTCTCGCCTGCGCGCGACGTGACGGCTTCGGGAACCGGACGCGGGAGCGGAACGGTGTTTTGCTCCCACGTCACGTGGACGGCGTCGCCGCGTCGCTTGATCGTGCCCTCGACCGTGTTCATCCCCGGGCTACCGATGAACTCGGCCACGAACCGGGTCGCGGGCGCGTCGTACAACAGCTGCGGTGGCGCGACTTGCTGTATCTCGCCGTCGTTCATGACCGCGACCCGGTCGCCGAGCGTCATCGCTTCGACCTGGTCATGTGTGACGTACAACGTTGTCGTCTGAAGCTGGGCGTGTAACTCGGCGAGCTCGGCGCGCATCTGCACGCGGAGCTTCGCGTCGAGGTTACTGAGCGGCTCGTCCATCAGGAACACCTCCGGGTCGCGAACCAGCGCGCGGCCGATGGCGACGCGCTGCTGCTCGCCCCCGGAGAGCGCAGAGGGCGTCCGGTCGAGGAGGTCCTCGATATCGAGTATCTCGGCCGCCTCTGCGACCCTGTCGTTGACCTCGTCGTCGGTGAACTGAGTGGCAGTCGTGAGGCCGAACGTCATGTTCTCCCTCGCGGTCATGTGCGGGTACAGCGCGTAGCTTTGGAACACCATCGCGACGTCGCGCTCTCCCGGTGACGTCGTTGTCACGTCCTCGTCGGCGATTGCGACGGCGCCCTCCGTGGGAGATTCGAGCCCGGCGAGTAACCGCAGGGTTGTCGACTTCCCACAGCCCGACGGGCCGACCAAAACGAGGAACTCGCCCTCGCGAACGTTGAGGTCGACGCCGTCGACCGCGGTGAGGTCGTCGAAGCGTTTCACCAAGTCTGTCGTCGTGATTCCGGTCATTCTGAGAGTCCGAAGGTTTCCAGCAGCGGGCCGCGGAAGACGATGAGCGCCAGCAGCGGCGGCAGCAACGTCAACACGGCGCCCGCCATGATGAGCCCCCAGTCGGTCTGGCCAGCGTTCCCGACTGACTGAAGGTATTTCATGCCGACCTGTACGACCTGTTTGTTTTGGTCGGAAATGACGATCAGCGGCCACAGGTACTGGTTCCACGCGTAGATGAACGTGATCACGCTGAGTCCGCTTATCATGCCCCGCGACATCGGGATCAACACGTCCCAGAGGAAGCGCAGGGGACCGACCCCGTCGACCTTGGCCGACTCGACCAGTGAGTCGGGGATCGACATGAAATGCTGCCGGAGGAGGAACACGGCTGTCGCGCTCGCGACGTACGGTCCGGTGAGAGCTAACAGCGTGTTCGTCCATCCCAGTGCGGCCATCATCTCGTACAGCGGGACGATGCGCACCGGAACCGGGAACATCAGCGTAAATAGAATCAGAAAGAAGATTGCGTTCTTGAATCGGAAGTCGTAGAAGACGAGCGCGACCGCGGCGAGGAGACTCACTGCGATTTTCGCGACGGTGACCACGATCGACATCACCAGCGAATTGAACATGTACGAGGCCATGCCGTAGGTCGTGAACACCTCGACGTAGTTGGCGAGTCCGTCGCTTCCGATCCCGACGTTGGTAATATCGTACACCTCCGGAACGGTCTGTGTGCTCATGACGAACGCCAACAGGAGCGGCGAGGCCATCAGTAGGATCGACCCGATGAGTCCGAGGTGGACGCGCCACTGCGCCGGGACCAACCGGGTGTCGGAGATTATTGACAGCGGTTCGTCCTCTCGGGTGCCGACTGCGGTGTCTTCGGTGTCTAGTGACATCAGTAGTGTGCGTAGCGGTCGGACACGCGCAGTTGGACGAACGTGAGCCCGGCGACGAGCACGAACAGGATCACGGACTGAGCGGAGGCGAGTCCGAGGTTGTTAAATTGGAACGCGTCACGGTACAGCTGATAGATCATCAGGTTGGTGGCATTCGTCGGTCCGCCCTGCGTCATCAGGTCGATGAGCGCGAAGCTCCCGAAGAACGCGTAGATCGTGTTGATCACGACGAGGAACACTAATGTGGGAGACATGAGCGGAATGTACACGCGGACGAGCCGTCGCCACGTCTCGATCCCGTCGAGTTCGCACGCTTCGTTGAGCGATTCGGGCACGTTGTTCAGGGCGGCGAGCATGAAGATCACGTTGTACCCGATCTGTTTCCAGATCGCCGCGATGGCCACGACAGCGAACCCTTGCCAGCCGACGGTGAACCAGTCGACCTCGACGCCGAACCACGCCTCGATGTAGTGCGTGTAAATGCCGACGCTCGGATGAGCGAGGAACAACAGGACTGTCCCGGCAACCGCCGTCGGCAGCGCGTACGGCCAAATCGCCGCGATCAGGTATGCCGCTTTGCCGTCGCTGACCTCGTACAACAGGAACGCGACAGCGAGTCCGACGGCGAGCGATCCGACGACGACTATCGCTGCGAACGCGATTGTCAACCCGACGCTCGTGAGGTACACTTGGGAACTCAGGAGTTCGGTGAAGTTCGCCAGGCCGACGAACCGTGTGTTCTGCCCGAACAGGAAGGTCTGGAAGAAGCTGAACCTGAGCGTCTGTAACGACGGGTAATACAGGAACGCGACGATCGCGACGAGCGTCGGTAGCAGGAGGAGGTACGCCCCTAACGTGCTGTCGAAGGTGTTCTCGTGAACGCCCATGTCAGTTCCCTTTGCTCTGGATGTAGCTTTCTAGGGCGTCGTCGGCCTCCGATTTCATGCTAGCGAGCTTTTCATCGACGGTCACGTCGGAGTTAATCATACTGACGTATCCGTCTTGGATGATAGTTCGAACCTCCGACGCCGGCCCGGCCTGCCACCCCTGCGTCGCTACTGTCTGTTCCGTTTCCTGAAGCTGGTCGAACGCGGTCTGGAAGTTGGGGTTCTCATCGAACCAGCCGTCCTCATCGAGGTATTCGACCGCACTGTCACTGATCGGGAAATACCCAGTGTTCTGGTGCCAGAAAGCCTGCTGTTCCGCTTCAGCCAACCACAGCAGGAAGTCGGTGAGCCCCTGCTTCTTCTCGTCGGACAGGCCGCGGGTCATCCAAAGGGACGCGCCGCCGATGACGACGCCGGTCCGTGTTTCACCGGCCGTCGGGTAGTACCCCGTTCCGAGTTCGAAGTCGTTCTCTTCGGCTCCCGCGGTCGCCGAGGCGACGCCGGCCGTCGACGATATCCACATGGCCGTCTGTCCGTTGAGGAACGCCTGCTGTGCGGCGCCCCAGTTGCCGACGCCGGCGTGGTTGTACAGGCCGTCTGCGTGCATGTCGGCCCACCACGTGAAGATCCGGTCGGCCGTGTCGGTGTCCAAGTTGGCCTCCGTGGGGTCTGTCGTGCGGCCGTTGTCCTTGTTCACGAGCGGGACGTTCGCCTCTGCGAACCACTGTTCGGGGAACCACGAGACGTTAGCGAATGTAATCCCTTGCTCCGCGATCCCCTGATCGACGATCGTCTCGCTCGCCTCCCTGACCTCCGCTAACGTCTCGGGCGGCGACTCCGGGTCGAGCCCGGCCGCTTCGAACATATCCTTGTTGTAGTAGAAGATCGGGTTCGACGAGTTGAACGGCATCGAGTACACCGTGTCGTCGAACGAGTAGTAATCGATAACCGGATCTTGGAAGTCTGACCAGTCGATCCGGTCGCTCGGAAGCGCCTCCTCCATCGGTTCGAACGCCCCGCTGTCGATCGCGAGTCGGCTTCCGAGGTCCACGATCTGTGCCAGCTCCGGCGCTTCGCCCGCCCCGATCGCGGACGTAACTGCGTTGAGCGTCTCGTCGTAACTCCCCTTGTAGCTGGTTTCAACGGTCACGCCGTCGGACTGTTCGTTGAAGTCGGCCGCGAGCGCGTCAACCGTTTCACCGAGGTTTCCCCCCATCGCGTGCCACCAGTTGATCGTCGTCTCCCCGCTGCCTCCCGAGTCTGCGCTGTTGGTCGAACTCGACGAGTCGCTCGACCCTCCAGCGTCTTCGGAGCCGTCGGATGTCGCCCCGAGGCACCCAGCCGACACGAAGCCGACCGCGGCTGCTCCGGTCGTTCGTAGAAATCGACGCCGCCTCTCGCTTGCATTGTTGGCGTTGGCCACACGAGCAACTCCGTGATAGCAATAATAAGCTCTTATAATAGATGACATGAACGGTAGGAATCGCCCAGTAGACATCCATTCGGTCCGCGAAAATCCGCACCAGTACGGAGCGATACGACTGCACTGAAACGTATTGTGTGGTATATACTTTGGTGAGTCGCGCAGTTCAATCTCAGAGGAATTCGGGTTCTCGGTCGCGCGTAACGCGTAGCGCTATCCAGTACGGAGACTGACGGCGGACGACCGCTGACAGGGGTAGCTGCCGTGCAACCGTCAGGGCCGTCCGCCCGAGCCCGATGCGTCAGTTGCCCGCGGAAGCAGACCCGAGTAGTCGGCGGCGATACCGTCAACGCCGGCGGCGGCGAGCCAATCGGCCTGATACCACGTGTCGACCGTCCACACGTTCACGTCGCGCCCGTCCGCGTGAGCCTCCGCGACGAGGTCGACACCGGCGGTGAGTGCGGTGTCGTGGAACGGCGTCCCAGCGATGAGCTTCATCGGCGCGTGAACCGCCGCGGCGTCGTGTTCCCGAGCGATGGCGAGCCCGTCG
Organism: Halorubrum sp. Ea1; assembly: GCF_002252965.1. NCBI lineage: Archaea > Methanobacteriati > Methanobacteriota > Halobacteria > Halobacteriales > Haloferacaceae > Halorubrum > Halorubrum sp. Ea1. The sequence goes on along the minus strand of NZ_NHPG01000007.1, from coordinate 2,410 downwards.
CCGACCGACTCCCATAGAATGGGTGCCACCGCGTACGACGACGCGTTACGCATCGCCGCCAACGCTCCTTCGTAGAACGACGAGCAGAGGAACTCGTTGTCGTGCTCGTCGAGCACCTCAACGACGCGATCGACGAACGGCTGCCAGGCGGCCGCTCGGTCCGCGAGCGCCGAGTCGGAGAGTTTCTCGGCGAACCGCAGGTCATATTTTCCCGGATTCTTCAACTCGACATTCACGCCTACGTCCGGGGGGACGACATCGAGGAGCGTCGATAGTCGCGGGACCGTGTCCCCGCTACCGAGTACCTCCGCACTGGTGACGGTCGCAGTCTCGGTCTCCCAGACGACACCTGTCGCGTCCGTGAGCCCACGGCTACCGCCGTCTCGTCCGGACAGATTGGCGTCGTGAAACACAACTACATCGTTGTCGGCCGTCGGAACGACATCGATTTCGATGATGTCGGCTCGCCGGCTCGTCGTCCCACCGCCGTCAGCCGGGACGCTCTCGCTCGCGGCTACCCGCGCCGCGGTGACGGTGTTCTCCGGATTTTCGCCCGCAAATCCGCGGTGGGCGATGAGCGTGAGCTCGCTCGGTGACCGAGCGTCAACCGGCCCAGATCCGTCGTCGCGTCTCTGTACGGCGGTATCATCGCCCGCCGCGTCGCCGCCTCCAGAGTCGATCCCGCCGTCAGTATACACGGCGCCCAGCGTGCCCGTCGTGGTGACACCGACGGTGCTTCTCAGCAGTCGCCGGCGCCGCATCGTCCGCTCCCCCGCCTTCGCGGAGCGCCCACAGGTATTTCGGGCCATGTAATTATGTCTCGGGGATCAAATAAATCGGCTGGTATGTGGTATCCGGAGGTGTCTATATCTATGGATACCCATCGGTCCGTCCATAGTGGTTCCCCCTTATTTAGCTCAATGTCGCATCCGTTCTCTGAACTACAGAATGTGGGCAGATGGGTGGGATCCGACTACACCAGCCTGTTGGTGAGTCATAGCACGGTTTCGGCCCCACTTACGTTCATGTGAAGCCTTTATCAGCAATCTCAATAAACATCGGATAACCCTCTCGTAAAGCGCCGGAATCCGGATGCGAGGGTCTTGATGCCTTCTGACCGTTTTGAACGAGAGTATACTGAAGTACGTTGCTCACACAGGTGCGATATGGACAGAGATGAATCGACCGAGGCTACCGGTTTCGACAGTATCAAAATGGATCTGGTCGAGACAGCCTCCGTCTCTGAGTCGGGGGAAATGACGATCCCAGACCGGGTCCGTAATAAACTCGGAGCTAACCCTCCAGGACTCGTCGCATTCTACGAGTCGGACACTGGAGAGGTATTCATCAAACGAGTTCCATCTGCGTCGGAGATGGCGGGCTTTGCTGCGCGAAACGCGGAGGCAACGACGGACGCCCCTGCGACTGAATTACTCCGTGAGAAGCGCGATTCGGATCAGTGCGGTCCGGAATAGATCCGTTTATCGCTGTCTCGTTCTCCTGTTGGAACCCCTCTCCGACGTGGGGATTATTGCTCGGGAGTTGCGTAGAAATGACTCCACACTCCACTCTCGCGACTCACACACTCGGGGGTCACGCTCACATCGCTGGCGACGATCCACGCTGGCGACGACGACGGACGGTGCGGTTCGAGCGCGACTCGGTCGCGGTAGCTGAGGCGGCACTCCGCGATCGCTGGTTGCGGTCCACGCGGCGAGCGTGCGGTGCGGTCACTCCGCGATCGACGGTCGTCTCTCGCGGTCAACGCGGTACACTCGGTCGCGCTCTGGTGCGCTGTTGTTCGCGTCTCATCTCGGGCGTCGTTCGTCGTGGGAAGTCGCTGTGAGCGGCGCACCCCCACGTAAGGCTTGTTACTGTAGCTGTCTATGTGTAAGCAAGGTCGGCGTCGAGGCGTGTTCGACGGCGACGCGCGTTGTTGGCTCCACGGTCGCGACGCGTCGATCTGTCTCGCGGACTACGACGCGTTCCTCATCCTCGGAAGTCCGAGCTCGCGTTCACTTCGCGGTCATCATCTGCGTCGTCGACGGCGACGATCCACGTCATCATCTGGGGTTCGAGCACACGCGTTGCGTTGCGGTCTTCTCCACGATCGACGTCAGTCGATCGGTCACTTCGCGTCATCTCTCGCGACGGTCTACGTCTCGTTTCTCTCCGGTTTCTGATACTCGGTGCGAGCTCGTCTTTTCTCGTCGACGGCGACGATCGTGTTGCTGCTGCGAGCGCGGTCGACGCTCGATCTCCTCTCGGGCTTCGCGTCGTTTCCTCTACGGTCCACGGTCGTCGCGACGTTGTGGATCTCATTCTCGCGTTTGGCGAGGGACCCCCTTGATCTTCTTTCCTCATCGGTCATGGGGGGGTGTCGCCTCTATTAGTGCGGTCGATGGGGGGG